>NZ_CP051680.1:5880000-6005000 GCF_012849095.1 Cohnella herbarum | reverse complement strand
CCTTTACTATGTCTATACCCGCATCGAATCTATTAGAACTGCCAACGAATAAAAAGCTAGACATAAACGGGAATTGAGCATGGATAACGAAAAAGACGCCCGAAGGCGTCCGATAATCGATAAAAGCTTCAAAAATGCTAGTATAACTCCCTGCGACCTTCCAATGCCTTGGAGATCGTCACTTCGTCCGCGTATTCCAAGTCTCCGCCGACCGGCAATCCGTGGGCGATACGGGTCACCTTAATGCCAAAAGGCTTTACCAATCGCGACAGATACATCGCCGTAGCTTCGCCTTCAATATTCGGATTAGTAGCCAGAATCAGCTCTTGAACCGTATCGTCGCCGAGACGCCGCACCAGTTCGGCGATTCGGATGTCATCCGGTCCCAAGCCGTCCATCGGGGAGATCGCGCCGTTCAACACGTGGTAATGCCCGTGGAATTCGCGGGTTCTCTCCATCGCGACGAGATCCTTCGGCTCTTGAACTACGCAAATCACGGATACGTCCCTCGACTTATCGGAACAAATCCGGCAAGGGTCGGTATCGGTGATGTTGCAGCATACGGAACAATAGGTCAAGTTACGCTTGACGTTCACGAGCGCCTTGGCGAAATCAATCACGTCTTCTTCCTTCATTCGCAAGACGTAAAAGGCCAATCTGGCAGCCGTCTTAGGCCCAATGCCGGGAAGGCGGGAGAAGGAGTCGATCAGCTTGGCAATCGGTTCTGGATAAAACAAAGGCTCCCGTCTCCTCTAATCATCGTTTCTCGGATTAGAACAATCCGGGGATTTTCATGCCTCCGGTATACTTGCCCATATCTTGGTTCGCCAACTCGTCGGCTTTCGTTAAAGCGTCGTTAACCGCAGTCAGAACGAGATCTTGCAGCATTTCGACGTCTTCCGGATCAACCGCTTCCGGCTTGATCTTAATGTCGAGCAATTTTTTGTGGCCGTTCACGGAAACCGTGACTACGCCGCCGCCCGCCGTTCCTTCGATCGTCTTGGTTCCCAATTCTTCTTGCGCCTTCATCATTTGCTCCTGCATCTTCTTAACTTGCTTCATCATTTGATTCATGTTGTTCATTGTTATTGCCTCCCTTTATCCTAATCGTCTTTAATCGTTACTAACTGCTCCCCGAACAAACGAACGGCCTCGTCAACCCAAGGTTCATTCTTTGCCCCGGCTTCATCCTCGGGAACGAGAAGCAACTCCTCGCCCAATTCGGATCCCTTCGGCTTGCCCGTGCTTTCGGCTACGGCATCCTGCCATTCCTTCTGCATAACGGTAACCAGCTGAGTCGGACTGCCGAGAATAGAGCTTAGAACCCCTTCGATGACGCCCCTGTTAGCGGGCCTCTCCGTCGTTTCGCGGTGAATCGTGTTTCGGAATGCGACCAAGAACGCGTCTCCTTCGAAAGAGACGGGTTCCCCATCGACCAGCCAAGCATGAACGGTCACCCGCTCCTCCTTGACTCTCTGGAGAATTTGCGGCCACTTAGCCAAGGATTGCCCCGCCGACTCCCGGGCTTCCACGAACGCATTCAGCTTGGCGCGAGGAACGGCGGAAGGTCTAGGCGAACTTGGCGCCGATCCGCCGCCCGAGCCTCCTCGGGAATTAGCGTTGCCGCCGCCTGACGGAGAAGTCCCCGTCGGAGAGGCCGCTAAACCGCTGCTTGCTAATGCTCCCAGCTTCTTCTCCAAAGCGGCGACTTGCTGCTTCAGTTGCGCCAACTCTCCTCGGCCGACTCCCGCTTCCGCTGAACCCTTATTCGCATTAGATGCCGATTCGGCCGCGAACGATACGCCCCGATCTTCCGAGCAAAGCTTTAGCAGAGCAATCTCGAACATCGTTTGCGGGTGAGCCGCATATTTCATTTCGCTCTGATAGCGGTTTAACAAATCAATGATAGCAAATAACCGCTCTCGAGAAAATCCGCCCGACATTTCTTTAAGCTCGGTCGGATTGGCTATGCGCCCGGAGGAGTCTCCCGCATCCGGCGCCAACTGCGCAAGCAACAAATCTCTGAAGTAGTGCATCAGTTGCTCCAAACATTTGTCGGCGCTCTTACCCGATCTCATCATCTCGTCGATTTCAAGCAAAACTTTAGTCGCGTCGTTCTCCCGAATGGCGATCGCAAGTCTCGCGAATTGCTCCGAAGGCAGCCCCCCGGTCGCTTCGACCGCATGCTCCAGGCTAACTTGACCGCCCGTGAACGACGAAATCTGATCCAGCAGACTTAACGCGTCGCGCATCCCGCCATCGGATAACCTCGCGATATATCTCAGAGCCTCGTCTTCAGCGGTGATCCGCTCTTCCGTGCAAATCTCTCGAAGGCGACCCGCTTGTTCCTCTAAGGAAACACGGCGAAAATCAAAACGCTGACACCGCGAGATGATCGTGGGGGGAAGCTTATGAGGCTCGGTCGTCGCCAATATGAACATGACATGCCCGGGCGGTTCCTCCAACGTCTTCAGCAAAGCATTAAACGCTTCTGTTGTCAGCATGTGCACTTCATCGATAATATACACTTTACGCCGCACTTCCGTCGGCGAATATTTTACTTTGTCGCGAATATCGCGAATCTCCTCAACCCCGCGGTTGGATGCCGCATCGATCTCGACCACGTCCATTACGGAGCCGCTTGTAATCCGCTCGCACTGCGAGCATTCATTACAAGGCTCGGGTGCAGGGCCGTGCTCGCAGTTAACGGCTTTCGCCAATATTTTCGCCGCGCTTGTTTTCCCGGTTCCTCTCGGACCGCTGAACAAATACGCGTGGGATAGGCGATTCTCGCGAATTGCGTTCTGCAGGGTCTGTACGATATGTTGCTGCCCGACCATGTCCTTGAACGTCTGGGGACGCCAGGCCCGGTACAAAGCAAGGTGTGCCATTGCTTGTCGCTCCCGTCAGCTTGCCGTTTCACCCATTATACATCATCGGAAGATCGCGCTCCACCGCCTACAACTTTTTCCTTAAGAAGCAGTTCAAAAAGTCATCCTTTGATCACGGAGTAAACAGGTGACTTTTTGAACCCGCTAAACTTACTGACCCGCGGCATAAGGCATCCATACGGTGAATTGACTTCCCGCTTCATCGGAAACGACCTCGATCCTGCCCCCCAAATCATGAACGATTCTCTGGCAAACGGACAGCCCCAGCCCCGTCCCCTGAGGTTTCGTCGTGAAGAACGGATCAAACACCTTCTCGAGAACGTCTGCGGCGATCCCAGGTCCTGTATCCGATATTTCCACGGCGATTTTGTCGGATTCATGGGGATAAATGCACTCGCGAATTATTAATGTCCCTCCCCCGTCCATAGCCTCAATCGCATTTTTCCCCAAATTCAGGAATACTTGCTTCAATAGTTCCTTATCCGCCAAGATTGGAGGAAGCTCCGGTTTCGGATAGTAAAGAACGGTCACCTTGTGAAGAAGCGCTTCGTTTCGGATCATTGGAAGAATTTCTTGCAACACCCTCCCTATCCTCATCGGTACCTGCTTGATTTCCTTCGGCTTGCTAAGTAAAAGAAATTCGCTGACGAGCTCGTTGACTCTATCTATCTCAGACAACACGATGCCGACGAACTCCTGTTCCTTGCTCATGCTTCGCTCCAAAAGGGTTTTGTTCAGCAGTTGCATGAACCCTTTGATCGCCGTTAACGGATTACGGATTTCATGCGCCGTACCCGCCGCAATCTGACCGATCGTCTTCAGCCGATCCGAGCGCCTGATCTGCTCTTCAAGCGCCAAAAGATGGGATACGTCCCTGAAGAGAATAAAGGCTCCAGTCACCGCCCCGTTATCTTGAAGTACTTCCCCGTCCAACATGAGCTTAAAGCTAATCTTGTCCCGCTTCCAATTTAATTCACGATTGCGAAACACTTCCCCTTCAAGCAAGCTCCGATCGAACGGCCTGGGGTGTAACGGAAGCATTTCAAAACACTCCTCGATGGTTTTATCTATGATGTCGTCGCGATTACACCCGAACAGGGTGCAAATCATCTCACTGATCTCCACAACGCGAAATTCCCGATCCAGAAGAAGAACGCCAATGCCCTCGAAGTTCAGAAAACGTTGCGCAAACTTCTGAAAGAAGCGTTCTCGCTTCAATTGATTCGAAGCAGCGGAATCGTCTTCCGCAAGCATTGCCGGTTCGTCCATCATTTGTATTCACCTCCGGTCAACGAGCCAGCCCAATTGTAAATATTCGGTATATTTTATAATTTCCCTCCTTCGGACCTACGCCAGAAGAAGTATTTTCTGACGGAATGGACTGCAAGGACGCAACAAAAGAAGCGCCGCGGCACCCTAACGGGCCGAAGCGCTTCTTAATTGGAATTTCATATGCGATTAGAGTTAGAACCGTGCACCTGATTTCGATAATTGTGATCCAGCCGAATAAGAGTGAGTCGCTCAGGCCGAGCTACCCTCCAACACAAGAACTAAACCACTTATGGCTGCTTCCTTCCGGACCTGACCGGGTTCATGGCCGTCCCTCGCGGAGGACCCTGCCGTCAACACGGCACGAAACCTACCGGAACCTGCATCACAAAACCTAAAACAGGAATTCAACCTCGCTGGAGCGGATTGCGAGTTACAGGGCACCGCTACCTCCCCGTCTAGCACGGCAAAACTAAGTATAGCGAATTGAAGCGGGAAGTGCAACCAAAGGAAACAGTTCCCTCGCATTTACTTTTAATATTACTTCATTGATTTGACATGTATGGTATACCTAGGATAATTAAACCTCAGAACCGTAGCCGCCTGCTGTTCGACGGTGGGAATTTCACGCGCTTTAAGACCGGGGGCAAGCTTAATGGTTACGTATGCGTCTGCACCGGTAAATGTAATATTCGAGTCGGCAACGCCAGGCACTTTGCGGATAGCGTCCCTCATCGAGCGATTATCGCGATCGTAATTGGTCACGATATGGTGACCGGGAAGACTCGGATTGCTGTTTGCCCTGCCTAAGTAGCCATCGTTGGCGTAGCTCTTAGCCTTCATCCCGTTCGAATTCGTTTTGGCATTGTTTCCGCACCCGGATAAAATCAGCAATGCGCATACCGTAACTACCATCCATTTCATCGTTTTCCGTTGCGTTTGCATGAAAAAAACCTCCCTTGTTATCCCGTAGGATTTCAAAGGAGGCTTATCTCTATACGGAAAATTTTTTATGACAACCGAGCATGCCGAACGACATTGGCTATCGGTTGCATAATTAAATACCGTATTTCTTCTTGAATTTGTCTACGCGACCGCCTGCATCGATAAACTTCTGTTTACCTGTGTAGAACGGGTGGCACGCCGAACAGATCTCTACTTTAAGATTCGATTTGATCGAACCTGTTTCGAAAGTGTTTCCGCATGCGCAAGATGCCGTAATCACATTGTATTGCGGATGAATGGATGGTTTCAAAGGGTTCACCTTCTTTCTGCCCTGGATCAACATGCGGATCCAGAGTAATAGACACATGATGGGATTATAGCACGTTGTCCCCCGTCATGACAACAGTCGGCTTCAAGCACAATTTTCCTTGTCGCCATAATGCGCCGTTTAGAGCTGCACGACCGGAGGAACGTGAGTATAAGACCCAATCACGACATCCGGCAGTTCCTGCTTGTAGATCTCGAGCAGAGCCTTCATCCCGTAAATCTCGCCTTGAGCGGGAGGAATGAGGGATAAATACGCGTCCGGGTCGATATTCAGGTTGCGCATTTGGATCAATTTCAATCCGGTCCGACGGGCGAATCCGATCATCGCTTCGATCTCTTCCTCGCGGTCGGTGACTCCCGGGAAAATCAAGTAATTGATGGACGTATACACGCCTTTGTCCGTTGCGTACTTCAAGGACTTCTCTACGTTCTTCAGCGTATAACCGCGCGGTTTGTAGTACGCGTTGTAATGTTCGTCGATCGCGCTAATCGTGCTGACCCGCATAAGGTCGAGCCCTGCATCGGTGATCGCCCTCATATGGTCGGATAAGCCCGCGTTCGTATTGATGTTAATGTAACCGAGAGAAGTCTTCTCGCGAACGCGTTTGATCGCCTCGATAATCGTCTTCGCCTGCGTTGAAGGCTCACCTTCGCAACCTTGCCCGAAGCTAATGATGGAGTGCGGCTCACGCAGATGCTCGAGCATAATATCCACGACTTCATCGATCTCCGGCTTGAACTTCAAACGAGTTTGCGGAGCGACGAATCCGCTATCGTCGGGTTGTTCCGAGATGCAGCCGTAACACCCCGCGTTGCAAGAGAAGGACACCGGAACCGCGCCTTCCAGACGCTGCAGGAACGTATTAGATGCCGTTAGGCATTCGTATTCCAATGCGCAATGAGACAGATGCTTGTACAGCTTGTTGTCCGGGTAGGCGGAGAGCAGTCGGTCGACCTCGATCTTCAACTCGTCGCGATCGCAATTCTCGGGATTCCAAGGCTCCGGATCGTCGCTCTGTCCGGCGGCTACGTAGAAACCGCCGTCCTTCCATACGACGGCCGTATAGCCGAAGAGAGGAAACTTCTGCGTCTTGTCCGTCTTGGAGTAGCCCGGGACATAATACCGGGTGAAGCCTTGCGGCAATAGAGCCCCGACGGCTTGATAAGCACCGGGTAGCAATTGCATCTTCCCGCTGGCCGGATCCATGCCGACCGGGCGGGTATGGGGAAGCCCTACTAACGTGGCCCCCGCAGGCAGCGGAATGAGCTCGTCTTCCAGAAGCTCGACGAGATCGTTGCCGCTACGGGCGATGCCATATAGTTCAGGGTGGTCAAATACGTTGCCTTGTTCGTCTGCGTAAACTAGATGCATGGGCTGCGCCCTCCTCTACACTCTGGAGGGGCTGCTCCTCGTCGGGCGGCGTCCTCCACCGGATCCCGACGATGACGGGCTAGGCGCGCTCGGCCCCCCGCTCGTATCCAGAGAATCCAGAAATTCTTGGTTTGTCTTCGTATTGGCAAGCTTCTTGAGGAAGCCTTCCACGAACTCCATGGAATCGTTCATGCTCTTGCGAATCGCCCACAGCTTGTCGAGCGCTTCCTTGTCGAGCAGTAATTCTTCCCGTCTCGTGCCGGACCTTCTAATATCCAAAGCAGGGAATATGCGACGTTCCGAAAGCTTGCGATCGAGATGCAGCTCCATGTTCCCCGTCCCTTTAAACTCTTCATAAATAATATCGTCCATACGCGAACCCGTTTCCACGAGCGCGGTGGCCAGTATCGTCAGGCTTCCGCCTTCCTCGATGTTACGCGCCGAACCGAAAAACCGCTTCGGACGATGGAACGCCGCCGGATCGATACCCCCGGATAACGTACGTCCGGACGGTGGAACGACTAAGTTATATGCCCTCGCAAGCCTTGTGATGCTGTCTAGCAGAATCACGACGTCCCGCTTGTGCTCGACAAGCCGCAATGCCCGTTCCAACACCAGCTCCGCGACCTTGATATGATTCTCGGGCACCTCATCGAAAGTAGACGCGATAACCTCGCCCTTGACCGAACGCTGCATATCCGTCACTTCTTCCGGACGCTCGTCGATCAGAAGCACGAATAAATCGATTTCGGGGTGATTGATCGATATGCTATTCGCAATCTCTTTAAGCAGTAGCGTTTTACCTGCTTTAGGCTGCGCAACGATCAGTCCACGTTGTCCTAATCCGACGGGAGCTACAAGATCCATAATGCGAGTGGATAGATGGGTGGGAGACGTTTCGAGCTTGATCTTCTTCTGCGGATACAGCGGGGTAAGTGCAGGAAAATGCAGACGTTCTGCAGCGGTTTCGGGAGTGACGCCGTTCACGGCATTAACTTGCAGCAATCCGAAATATCGTTCGCTTTCTTTCGGCGCCCGGCATTTACCGGAGACAAGATCCCCCGTCCGCAAATCGAACTTGCGGATTTGCGAAGCCGAAATATAAATATCTTCGGGACTCGGAAGGTAGTTGATCGGCCGTAGAAACCCGAACCCTTCAGGTAAAACCTCGAGCACGCCTTCCATGAACATCAAACCGCTACGCTCCGCTTGTGCCCGCAAAATCGCGATAATCAGTTCCTTCTTCTTCATCTGGGCGTAATTATTGATTTGGTGCTGTTTCGCGAGCTTATAGAGCTCGGTCAACTTCAGCCCTTCCAAATCGGCCATCATTAAATCCGTCAATAGAATCCCCACTTTTATTCAGAAATCGACTGCTCGTTCGTTACCCTTGCCGCCAAACTTCCGCGCCTAAATTGCTAAGCTGCGTAACTAACTTCTCGTAACCACGGTCAATATATTCAACTCCGCTAATTTCGGTCGTGCCCTCTTCAACGGTAAGCGCGGCAACGACAAGCGCCGCCCCTGCCCGCAGATCGGCAGCTCGTACTTTAGCGGCATTAAGAGGTCCGCCTTCGATAATGGCGGAACGGCCTTCCACCCGAATTTGCGCACCCATTCGCGCTAGTTCCGGGACATGCTTAAAACGATTGTTGTACACGTAATCCGACAGTACGCTCACCCCGCGAGCTTGCGTAAGCAGGCTTGTCATCGGGGATTGAAGATCCGTAGCAAAGCCCGGATAGACGAGCGCCTTCACGTCGACCGCCTCGTAGAGGGATTGTCCTACTACGCGGATGGCTTCGTCCATCTCGTAGACGTGTACGCCCATTTCCTGCAATTTCGCGGTCATGGCTTCCAAATGTTTAGGAATAATATTATCGATAAGGACATCGCCACGGGTCGCCGCAGCGGCTATCATGTATGTTCCTGCTTGTATGCGATCGGGAATGATAGAATGACGGCATCCGTGCATTTCCTGAACGCCTTCGATGCGGATCGTCTCCGTACCGGCACCCTTGATCTTGGCTCCCATTGCATTCAGCAACGTGGCCACGTCAATGATTTCGGGTTCTTTCGCCGCATTCTCGATCAATGTCAATCCTTTGGCTCTCGAAGCCGCCAACATAATGTTAATCGTGGCTCCAACGCTAACGACGTCCAAATAAATTTTGGCGCCTCTTAATTCTTTAGCTCTGATCCGAATGGATCCATGATCATTGGTGACTTCGGCACCCAACGCTTCAAAGCCTTTAATATGTTGGTCGATGGGACGCGGCTCGAAATTGCAGCCTCCGGGTAACCCGATCGTCGCCTCGCCGAATCTCCCTAACAAAGCCCCCATTAAATAATAAGAAGCTCTGAGCAACTTAACTCTTCCATTAGGCATCGGAACGGATCTCATAGCGGAAGGATCGATAGACATCGTGTCATCCTGCCAAGATACTTTGCCTCCAAGCTCTTCTAACAATTCCGCATATACGGCCACATCGCTTAGTTGAGGCAGGTTGTCCAGCCGTACTTCCGATTCTGCCAGTATCGCTGCGGGAATAAGAGCGACCGCGCTATTCTTTGCGCCGCTGATACCGACCGTACCTCTAAGCGGTCGGCCTCCCCGGACCATCAATTTTTCCATGAATGCTGTCTTCCTCCTCGTGTTGTTGTCGGAGGAATTCACCGACACATGAAGGAACGGGAAAACGCCTTAAGACGTTTTCCCGCGTATCATTCGATAATAAATTTGTAATCAGCTTACGCTTTGTTGCTGCTTCCGAACAGACGGATTTTCTCTTGAACGACAGCCTTCATCGCATTGCGAGCAGGCGTCAAGTATTTACGAGGATCGATGACGTCGGCATCTTTGCCAAGAACTTGGCGAATTGCAGCCGTGCACGCGACTTGGTTCTCGGTGTTAACGTTGATTTTGCCCGCTCCGGCAAGAATCGCTTCGCGGATCATATCGTCGGGAACGCCGGAGCCACCGTGAAGAACGATAGGTACCGGAATTTTCGAAACGACTTCTTTAATAATATCGAAGTGAATTTTCACTTCGCCTTTGTACATTCCATGAGCCGTACCTACCGCGATAGCCAAGCAATCTACGCCGGTTTCTTCATAGAAACGGATCGCTTCTTCAGGCTTAGCGAGCGATGCGTCCGCTTCGTCTACGCTCAGATCGTCTTCGACGCCGCCGATTGTTCCGAGCTCACCTTCAACGGATACGCCCATCGCATGAGCGGCTTTAACGACTTCTTTGGTCAAACGGATGTTATCTTCGAAAGAGTGATGCGAACCGTCGAACATAACGGAAGAGAAGCCCGCGCGGATACATTTCATCGCAATATCGAAATTGCTGCCGTGATCTAAGTGCAAGGCGATTGGAAGGCCGGATTTCTCGGCAGCCGCTTTAGCGATCGCAACCGTATATTCCATCCCCATGTACTTAAGAGCGCCTTCGCTGACACCGAAAATGAACGGCGAGTTTTCTTCGATCGCCGCATCCGTGATCGCTTGAGCGAACTCCAGGTTGTTCATATTAAACTGACCGACTGCATATTTGCCTGCTTTGGCTTGCGGTAAAAATTCGGACATCGATACTAATGGCATAGTGTACAATTCCTCCTGCGTTTTCATTCGATTTCTCACGTATCGTACATACTGCGTTATTATAACACAAAATGACTTTACGAAGTAAACCGAACGGATGTTTCCAACTCTCTCCTATTAATGGAGCCGCTGCTAAGAACCGGTTGCGGATCTGGACGACGAGCCTTCGCCCATCTGCATATTGACGGCCAGTCTCATCTCGTCGATGTCGAACGGTTTCGTAAAATGCATCAAAGCTCCCAAATCGGTTGCTTCTTTAATCATATCCAACTCGCCGTATGCGGTCATCATAATCACTTTAATCCCACGGTCGTACTCTTTGATCTGCTTGAGAATCTCCAAGCCGTCCATGCCGGGAATTTTCATATCTAGCAACACTAGGTCGGGACGATGGTTCCTTACGATTTCCAAAGCCGTTCTTCCGTTCGCCGCTTGAAAGGTATCGTAGCCTTCGGTGGCAAAAACTTCGAGTAATAAAATACGGATACCGACTTGATCATCAACAATCAACAGTCTCTTCTTATCCAAGAGCTCATCCCCCCGATCACTATTCTAGCCTTATTCGTGACCAGAAGCGCAAATTCCTCCTCCTTCCATGTAAAAATTATGTAAGCAGCTTTAATTTTATAAGTTTACCCTCGAAAACCCATCCCCTTGCGGATATTCAGGCGAAAAGCAAAAACCGTCGCGGCAAGAAGCTACGACGGTTTGATTCGATCTTTTGGTAGATATGAGTAACCCGGCTTAACGAATTACGCTTCGGAACGGCGAAGCGCCGCCTTAACGAATTCGCGGAACAAAGGCTGCGGACGATTCGGACGGGAGGTAAATTCCGGGTGGAATTGTACCGCCAAGAACCACGGGTGATCCGGAAGCTCGATCATCTCCACTAATCGTCCATCCGGAGAAGTACCGGAAATACGCAAGCCGGCCGATTCGATCCGCTCGCGATACTCATTGTTGAACTCGTACCGGTGGCGATGACGTTCGTATACAAGCTCGTCTCCGTAACATTGGGCGGCCAAGCTTCCCGGAACCAGTTTACAAGGATACAGCCCCAGACGCATCGTTCCGCCGAGATCTTCGATATCCTTCTGCTCCGGCAACAAATCGATAACCGGATACGAAGTCGCAGGGTGAATCTCCGAGCTGTTCGCGCCGTCTAAACCAGCCATGCTGCGGGCATATTCGACAACGGCAACCTGCATCCCTAAGCAAATGCCGAAGAAAGGCGTTCCGCTCTCGCGGGCGTAACGGATCGCGGTGATCTTGCCTTCGATTCCCCGGTCGCCGAATCCTCCGGGAACGAGAATGCCCTGGACGCCGCCCAGAAGCTCGTCCACGTTGCTTGGCGTAATTTCTTCGGCGTTAACCCAACGAATGTTGACTTCGGCATCCGCATCGATTCCCGCATGCGCAAGCGATTCAACGATACTTAGGTAAGCGTCGTGCAGAGCGACGTATTTACCGACAATGGCGATTTCGGTCGTCTTCTTAAGCGACTTCACGCGGTTGACGAGAGCTTCCCATTCCGTCATGTCAGGCGCTCCGACGGTCAGGTTCAAATGCTTGACGACGTAATCGTCGAGACCTTGTTCGCGAAGGTTAAGAGGGACTTCATATAATGTCGACGCATCGCGGCATTCAATGACCGCATTCGCATCGATATCGCAGAATAACGCGATCTTGCGCTTCAAATCGTCAGCCAAAGGATATTCCGTACGGCAAACGATCATATTCGGCTGAATCCCGATGCTGCGCAGTTCCTTAACGCTATGTTGAGTCGGTTTCGTTTTCACTTCGCCGGCAGCTTTAATGTAAGGAATGAGCGTAACATGGATGTACATCACGTTGTCGCGGCCGATATCGCTCTTGATCTGACGAATCGCTTCCAAGAACGGCAAGCTTTCGATATCGCCGACCGTACCGCCGATTTCAGTGATCACGACGTCCGATCCGGCTTCCTTGCCCGCGCGGAACACTCTGTCTTTAATCTCGTTCGTAATGTGCGGGATAACCTGCACCGTACCGCCGAGATACTCTCCGCGGCGTTCTTTGCTAATGACGGTAGAATAGATTTTGCCCGTCGTCACGTTGCTGTTCTTCGACAGGTTAATGTCGATAAACCGTTCGTAATGCCCTAAATCCAAATCCGTTTCCGCTCCATCGTCGGTTACGAATACTTCCCCGTGCTGATAAGGGCTCATCGTCCCCGGATCGACGTTGATATACGGATCGAATTTCTGAATAGTCACCTTAAGTCCGCGATTCTTAAGCAACCTGCCCAACGAAGCGGCGGTAATGCCTTTACCGAGCGATGACACGACGCCGCCCGTTACGAAAATGTATTTGGTCACTCTGTACGAAACCTCCCACCACATGCCCTTCAGGCATCTTCATTATCGTTACCATTTTTACGCTTTACCCCTTACGAAACAGGGGACAAAAAGAAAAAAGTGTCACCCAATAAATGGGGGCACTTTTTAAATTCCTATGCTATGGAAACACTCACTTCTAAAGCCCAAGCATAAGTTTAACGTCTCGAATCGGCGGTGTCAAGCATAAACGAATCCCGCAACCATTAGAGATTGCGGGGAACGTTTATGTCGGAGTCGGTTCGGAAATGGATAGCGAAATGACATCCATTCTGAATCGTCAAGCATAAACGGCAACGCCTTATTTATCGTCTTCGTCCTCGTCTTCGTCCTCGTCATCGGCCAAGTCTTCGTCATCTTCGTCGTCGAAATCGTCCTCATCGTCGTCGTCCTTGGCATCGAGGTCTTCCGCGATTTCAGCGTCGTCATCTTCTTCGATGAGAACCTCTTCGTCGGCTTCGGCCGCTTCTTCGCCTTCTTCGAAGACTTCTTCGCGCTCTTCGTCGAAGAGATCGTAAGTCTCGTCATCCGCGGACGCGTTGTCCTCTTCTTCGCCGTACAAGTCGTCATCGTCCTCGTCGTCGTCATCGTTAATGATGCGAGGACGTTTCGCTCCGCCGTTCATCGGATCATCGGAACGTTCGACCGGATACCAACGCTTAAGTCCCCAGACGTTGCCGCCTACGCAAGCAAAGCGTCCATCGATGTTGATCTCCGTATACAGCTGAGCGATGACGTCCGTCACTTGGCCCTCTGTAAGTCCGCGCATCTTAGCGATTTCCATCATTAGATCGCGATAATAAAAAGGGGTGTTTGCTGTCTTCAGCAATTCATATGCCAGGTCAACCATAGGCATCTCGCGAATTTTCTCGGAGTCGAGTTTTAGCACGTAGTCGGCGCTCACGTGACTTCCATCCTCTCTTTATGTGAACTGGTATAAACCTTCACGTAAATCTGTCAACCTTCAGTAAACCGTATTTTAATCGAAAATGCAAGCGCTGCGGCATCGAAGTTCATCGAAGTGCCGCAGCGCATATGTGTTGATACGAATCTATTCCGAAAAGCCGCCCTGCGGCATCGGTTCGGGACGGGCCTTAAACTCCGACAATACGATGTGCCTGCCCTCGGCGGACGAATCGAGCAGCCCTTGCATCGCTTCCAGCACATGAAGCGCCATATGCCCGCTAGCCCGGTGAGGGCGGCCTTCGGCAATCGCGCGGGCGAGGTCGATAACCCCGACACCCCGCTCGTTCTCGTCGTAGCGGAAAGAAAGGGGAACGCTCTCCCACTCTTTCTTTCCCGCGTACCTCACAGTGACTTCTCCCCCGAAGCCGTTCGGGTCCGGTACCCGCAGCGTCCCTTGGGTTCCATAGATTTCGATGAAAGGCAGTTCCGCCTCTCCCTGAATGTCGAAACTGGTCACCAAAGTCGCCACCGCGCCGGAAGCGAAGTCCAGGACGCCGGCGATATGAGTGGGCGTCTCTACTTCGATCATCGTCCCGGACTTAGGCGCGCTTGTAATTCGACGGCTGGGAATCGGAGTGGCCGCAGACGAAGTGACGCGGGAAATGCCCCCTAAGAGGAAGATCATCGCCGTCAAATAATAAGGCCCCATATCGAATAACGGGCCGGCTCCGGCTTTGTAGAAAAATGCAGGATCGGGATGCCAGGACTCGGGGCCTTCCCCCATCATGAATGCGTTAACGGCGACCGGTCGACCGATCTCCCCGTCATCGATGAGCTTGCGGCAAGTTTGAATCCCTCCGCCAAGGAACGTTTCCGGCGCGCAGGCGACCCGCAGACCCTTAGCCTCCGCGAGCGCAAGAACCCGGGCTCCTTCTTCCGGATGAACGGCGAGAGGTTTTTCGACGTACACGTGTTTTCCCGCTTCCAAGGCGCGCAGGCAAATATCGCCATGGGATTGAGGGATCGTCAAATTCACGATCAGTCCGACGTCGGGATCGGACAACAATTCTTCGACCGAACAGGCTTTCGGTATTCCGAATTCCGCCGCCCGGGATCGGGCTTTATCCAAATCGATATCCGCGCAGCCGATCACTTGCACGTCGCGGGAAGCAGTTAGATTTTTCAAGTAAATCGCGCTAATGTTGCCGCAGCCGATCAAACCAATCTTGCAAATCCCCATCTTTGCAGCACCCCGTCTCGGAATCATAAAGCGACTCGGCCGCTATTCTTTCAAAGCTCCCATCATCATGCCCGTCGTAATTTTCCGTTGAAAGATCATGTATACGACAAGGGTCGGGATAGCCGAAATAACGGCTGCCGTCGCGATCTTAGTGTAATCCATCGTATATTTCGTTTGAAAATAATTCAGTCCGACCGGAAGAGTCCGCAATTCATCCTGTTGGATCAGTATCGTCGGCAGCATGAAATTGTTCCATGTACCGAGCGAATTAAAGACGATAACGGATACGAGCGGCGGATAGAGCATCGGGATTATGATATAAATCAAATTTTTCAGTTCGGTCGAACCATCGATTCGGGCCGATTCCAGCAGCGCTGACGGAATATCTCTCATAAAGCCTCGCAGCAAGAAGACCGAAAACGGAATGCTGAGCGCGATTTGCGGTAAAATAATGGCCCATCGGGTGTTCAACAGCCCGATCGATTTAAGATTGTGGAACAAAGGAATGATGATGAGGTCGAGCGGAACCATCAAGCCTAGCAAAATGACAAGAAACAGAAGCCCTTTGCCTACGAATCTCAAGTACGCGAAAGCATATGCCGCCAGCAAGGACAGCAAGACGACGAAAAGGACCACGACAACCGTTACAATGACGCTATTCTCGAAGTAGCCGATGAAATTGCCGACTTGCCAAATGTCCTTGAAATTTTCCCAATGATAAACTTCCGGGAGCGCCATCGGTCCGCGCTGATGAATATCGTCCATCGTTTTGAGCGACGTAAACAAAACCAGAACGAACGGGCTAATCGTCAAAACCGCGGCGCATACCAACAAGACGTAGACGAGGGATCGGCGACGGAGCAAGGAACGCAGCATCATGTTCATTGATTCCTTTCCCTGAAGTAAATAATCGTTCTGGCCACGATCAGAATAAATATCGTCAGCATGATCGATGCGGCAGCCGCGAATCCTACACGGTTAACGATAAAGCCCTGATTGTATACATAGTAGGAAATCACGTACGAACTGTATCCCGGGCCGCCCTTGGTCGTTGCCATAACGAGGTCGAACACCCCGAAGGAACCGATCGCCATCAGAACGGTGACGGTCGTTATCGTTTGATTGAGGCCGGGGACGGTCACGTGCCGGAATTGCCCCCAAGACCCGCACCCGTCGATCTTGGATGCATCGTACAACTGCGCGTCGACGCTTTGCAGGGCCGCGGTAAAGAGCATCGTCGTATAACCGAAACTGCCCCATAAAAAAATGACGAACAGCGAATACATGACCAGATCGGGATTGCCGAGCCATCCGGCATCCGGCCGGCTTATGCCGAGCGTATCGAGAATCGTGGCAAGCGGCCCGAACAAAGGATCGTAAATCCATTTCCAGATGACCGCGGCGATAACGGCGGAAATGACTTGCGGCATGAAAAATACCATCTGAAACCACTTTGAATAGCGGATCTTGCCTCGAACGAGAATGTTGGCAATTACGATACCTGCCCATACCGGGATGGTCGATCCTCCGATTACCCACATTACGGTATTATTGATGGCTTCCCTGAAAACCGGTTCGTTCGTGAATAGATCGATATAGTTTTTGAACCCCACGAACTTCTTCGGGCTGATTCCGTCCCAGTTCGTGAAACTGATTTGCAACGTCTGGATAGCCGGCCAACAAACAAAATAAAAAATCAAGACGAAAGCCGGAAGCAAAAATAAATAAGCTATCGGATTGTTTTTCTCGGCATACTTCCTTCTTAGCGCCGTCGATTCTGATTTCATATTGATCGCCCCGCTGTAGGAGGATACGACATCCCGCCGAGCCTTTCAGCCCGGCGGGTGTCCGGATTCCCTCCGTTATTATTGGCCATTGGCCGCCTTGACCAGCTTCTGATACTCGGCATTGATGTTATTCCATACTTGTTCCGGACTCGATTGACCGAACTGCATCATTTGCGTTTGCTTAATCATGACGTCGAGCAGACCCGGAACGGCGTTATCGAGGTAAAAGCCCATACTCGTCGTTTTTACCGCTTCATTTAACTCTTTTTGCATATCGGATAAGCTGGCTGTCGAACTATCGAACTTCACCGTCGTCGTAGAGCCGCCTTCGACCCACATCTTCACGACCTCCGGATCCATGAATACGTCGATGAAATCGAGAGCCGCTTGTTTCTTTTCCTCCGACAGCTTCGCGTTCAAAGCCCATCCGCCGTCGACCGAGTTCACGATCGTCTGCGGAAGGCTAGAGTCGATTTGCGGGAATGCGAAAATACCTGTCGGAACGTTCGTCGCTTGGTACCCTCCTAAATCCCAATCGCCGCTTACGACCATTGCCGTTTTGCCGGCGGCATAGTTGACCGAATTCGAGGCGCCGTCTAAAGACGCATCCTCTTTACGGAAATATCCTTTCTGGATCCAATCGTTCGCTTGCTTCAGCGCATCGATGAACGCTTGTTCGAACGCCGGAGTCGCTCCCTCCTGGAAGTAAAACTTTTTGATATCGTCCATAGGAAGTTTCCCGAATACCATGTTAAAGATCGACCAAAGGAGCGGAGAATTTTGCAAGCCGCCGTTTTCCATCGGAACATATCCGGCCGCTTTCGCTTTTTCCAGAATTCCGTTAAACTCATCCATCGTTTTCGGCGGAGTTACTCCCAATTCGGTGAAAATATTTTTGTTATAGTACACGACGACCGGCGCCATAATGAATCCTGCGCTGTAGTATTTGCCGGGCGTGCGAAGATTATTGAAATCTACCGCTCCGGGAAGCTGCTTGTCGACCCAACCTTTGCTATTGACGGCATCGGTAATGTCCATTAAATAATTGTTTTTCTGGAGCATTTGCTGCATGTTGTCGTCAACGTATACGACATCTTGACCCGAATCGCTGCTAAACGCCAATTTCAGCGTTTGCGCGTATTGCGACCATGGGCTGGGGCTGAATTCGATTTCGACGTCCGGGCGTTTCTTATTAAATACTTTGATCGTTTCGTCCATGAGCTTCATGCGAGCCTCATCGGTCATTGACGAGGTGACCGTTAGCTTGATCTTCTCCTTCGAGCTACCTTCGGAACCTTTGGACGGACTACTGTCCGAGTTTCCCGCTCCGCCGCAACCGGCGAGTACAGCAATAGCGAGAATAACAAGCAGCGTTAAATACCTTTTAGCAATGTTCAAGGCAAACCCTCCCCGTAATATAAAGCTGATCTTTGCTATTTATTGAAACGCGGCAAATAGGGGGCATGCACGGAGAGCAGTTCGTCTAGCATCTTCTCCGCTCCTTCCAAGCTGTCTACCACGGGATCGATCAGTAGCGCCTGCAACGCCAGCTTACGATCGCCATGTACGGCCGCTTCCACCGTTAACCGTTGGATGTCCACTTGCTTCTGGCACAGCGAAGCGATGCCGTCCGGCAGTTTCCCCATCGTGAGACCTTGAATGCCATACCCGCTAACTAAAGCCGGCACTTCTACGATCGCGTCCGCCGGTAAATTTGTAATGCTTCCATTATTAGGTACGTTCACGGCGAGCGCGTACGCATTGCGGTTTCCCGCTATCGCCTGAATAATGTCGAAAGCGATTTCACCGGACGGAACGGTGAGCAAATCCCCGAGCGGTTCGGCGCCGTCGGCCATGCCCTTGATTTTTTTCCACGTATCGTCCCGATGGACGTTCGCCTTAGCGAAATCATAGCCGTGATATCCGACTTTCTCCCAGGCATAAGGCAAATACTCTCCGATATGGTCGTCCGTCGGGCAAGGCCAGAAGCCGAAGTGACGGAACATCGCTCTCGTCAGAGGATCATGGCCGTATAAACCTTGATCGTCTTCGCTAAGAGCCGCTTCCCTTTCGCGGAACATCGGAAACAGATTTTCGCCCGTAACGTTGTCGCGAATGTCCATTACCCATACGAGATGATTTACGCCGGCCGCTTTGACGTCGATTTCCGAGCCTTGGCGCCCCAATATTTGCGCGATACGATCGCGTCCCATCGCTACGCCATGGCATAGCCCGACGGTTTTGATGCTCGAGTATTTGCTGACCGCCATGCATATGCGGCTTTCCGGATTACTAAAGTTAATCAAATAAGCGTCGGGGCACAGCTCCTCCATATCCTTGCAAATATCCAGAATGATCGGGATATTGCGAAGGGCATGGGACAACCCTCCAGGTCCGCCGTTCTCGCCCAATACCTGCTTGATATTGTGCTTGCGCGGAATTTCCCAATCCTTCTTCCACAGCTCGTCGCGGTTGATCGCTACGGAAGTAATGACGAAATCCGCTTCGGGAAGCGCGGCCCTCCTATCCGTAGTACTCTCGATCAATAGGCCCGTGCCCGCTTCTTCGTTCATTCGCTTCGCAAGCCGGGTTACGAGGGCCAGGTTGTCCTCGTTTAGGTCGACCAGCACTAACGTAGACCCTTTCATTTCTTTGCTCTGTATGGCATCCCGAAGCGACCCCGGTCCGAAGGATACGCTTCCCGCCCCGATAATAACGACTTTTACTGGTTTCATTCTATTAATCTCCCTTCGCGTTCGTTGTAATTAATTGTTCGGCTGCCGATTGATCCAGGCATAAATGAAAATTCGGGTGCTCACGGAGCAAGCTTGCCGGGATTCTCTCGGTCGGGCTTCCTTGATCATGAAACGCCGATCGAACGATCTCGGCTTTATGCGAGCCGCTAGCAAGCAGAATGACCGTTCGCGCCTCCATGACATGCCGCAATCCTAACGTGATTCCCGACGCGACCGCTTGAGGCGGATCGAAATATTTAACCGATACTTGCTTCGTAATCGGATCGAGCTCCGTTACGTGGGAATATAGATCCGGATTTACGCCCGGTTCATTGAAGCCCAGGTGACCGTTCAAGCCGATTCCGAGCAGCAGCATGTCAATCCGGCCATTCCCTTCTATGAACGAATCCATATCGGCGCACTCCCGAGTCAGATCCTCGCTCTTCCCATCGAAAAATCGAATGTTTTTATCAAGTATGCCAACCAAGCGAAAAAAGTGGTCGTTCATCGTCTGCCTGCAGCTGCCTTGAACCGATCCGTCCAAGCCGACCCATTCATCCAAGCTCGCGAATCGGCATTGATCGAAATCCGCCTTACCCTGCCGAACGGCCTCGACAAGCAGCGAGAATGTCTTCAGCGGCGTCGACCCGGCCGCGAGAGAGAACAACGAATCGGGTTTATTCCGCACCTGTTCGATAATCAATCCCGCCGCTTTGGCGGACGCTTCAAGGTCATTGGGGTAAACGTGAATATTCATATCGGCACATCTCCTTCCAACCGGCCTATTCTTCCCAACGCCATGGCCGCGGCTCCGACCGCCCCCGAATGCTCTCCCAAGGAGGACAGCTCGATCGCGACGGGAACGGGCGTCAGCTTGGAAACCGTCGTTCGCACTTGCTCCAGAAGATCGGATAACGACTGCGATACTCCCCCTCCAATAATGACCTTCTGCGGATTCAGCAGGCTTACGACGTTGGAAATGCCGATAGCCAAATTCGACACGAATTGGCGGACGATCTTCTGCGCCAATGGATCCCCGGCCGCATACTTGACGAACAATTCGTCGGATGCATAACCGTGACTCGATAATGAAGTTCCGGAAATCCGTTTCTCGTAGAGGCCGAATTGGCCGAAAGCGTTCGAGTCGCGATTGAGCACGTCATCGTCAAGGACCATGTACGCGATTTCCCCAGCCATGTAATCGCTGCCGTATACTAAGGAACCATTCGCGAAGATCGCGCTTCCGACCCCGGTTCCTAGAGCCAGAAACACGAAATCCTCCAATTTCCGCGCGGTTCCCAGCCATCGTTCTCCCAATGCCGCGCAATTCACGTCGTTATCGACGAAAACCGGCTTGTTGAAATATTGACTCATCTTCTCTCCGATAGGCATATTCGCCCACTGAAGTGCCGGGGCTTCGATCACGATCCCTTGCCGGGTATCCGTAATGCCAGGGACTCCGAAACCGAAAGCCGCTACCTGCTCGATAGGGATGGAGGCCGATTCCAACGTTTCCCTGATGATGCCGTGTATTTCTTCCGGCTTGCCGGTCGTACACACTTTGCGCTTGTACGCGATTTCCCCGGCGACGTTCGCAATATGAATCATTATCTTGGTGCCGCCTATGTCGACCCCAACCCCGTACTGGGGTTCCGCGGCCGATAAAGATTTCGTTGATTGCAGATTCATTGATTCACCCTCAGTTCACAATCCACTTCAATTTCTAACCGCGCACCTCTCTGACTCGGTTTGTTTGTACGACGTCCGTACTAACTAAGGAAAGTATAGCCTCATCCATCGACGACTGTCAACATGAAAATGCTTTCATTTTGGCGTTCCCGATAACCAACCCAAATCCCCCAATAGGGGGAGGGTGAGTCTTACCTTTAGCTATGATTTCACGCTGCTATACGCAGCTACCCGAGAAATTTTATATTTTATTCTGTTCCTGGTCGAAAGCGTAAGCTATGACCCCTAGAACACCCGCTTCTTCGCCGATACATGCCGCTTCGATATCCGTTTGAATGGGTGTAATACCGGATACTCTCTTCTGAATATCGTCTAAGAAAATCGGGATAAACTCCGAAATCTCCCCGCCGATGATGACTTTCTCGGGATTCAGCAAACTGACCATGTTGGCGATCCCGGCGGACAAGTGGGTGACGAACCGGTTGACGACGAAGACGCTTTGCTCGTTGCCCCGTTCGTAACCGAGAAACACTTCCCCGACCGAGCTTCGGGAAGACGCGAGCGACCGGACCGACGTCTTCTTCTCGAACACGCCGAATTCGCCGATCACGTTTATTTGATGCTGCAACGCATCTTCATCGAATATTAAATAAGCGATTTCTCCCGCCATATAGTCCTTGCCGTGAACCAAGCTCCCATTCGCAATAATCGCGCTGCCTACGCCGGACCCGATATAGATATAAACGAAATCGTCCATATCTTTAGCTCCGCCGACCCACCGTTCTCCCAACGCGGAACAGTTGACATCGTTGTTGATGTAGATCGGCTTATTTAGATAAGGCATCATCTCTGCGACGAAATTTACGTTTTTCCAACCTAGTAAAGGCGCATCCACGATAACTCCTTCTTTGCTGTTCGCTAGCCCAGGCACGCAGAAGCCTACGGCAATGACCTTATCCGCCTCGACCGACGCTTCGCGCAAACTTTCATGGATGCAACTCGCCATCGAGCCGTAATCCTTGTCCGATACGATTTGTTTCTTCAGAACGATATTCCCGTCCAGATCCGTAATGCAGACCAGCAGTCCCTGCTCGAGCAGTTCGACGCCGACTCCGAAGGCAGACCGCGAATTGAAGCTTAGCTCGATTCCCCTTCTCCCGCCTTCTTTGGTCGATGAACCGAACCCGGTTTCGACAACGAACTTCTTGGCGATCAATTCGTCCACGATAAGCGAAACGGTTGAACGACTTAAACCCAGTTTCTTAGCCAACTTAGCGCGGCTGACCGACTTATCGGCGCGAATGGAATCGAGAACGAGATCGCGGTTTATTTTTTTCAGAAACTCCATGCTTCCCTTTTGCATGATCCCGATCTCCTTAGTTTTTGGATAGGCGCTATCGAAGCGGCTAGTCCATTTGTGCGATTTGTTTGTTCCTCATACAAACTATTTTACGATCGGGAAGTCATAGAGGTCAAACGAAAAAGCGAAGGCGCGTCCCCAATGGACGACACCTTCGCTTTTCGACTGTATCCCTTCCCGGCCGCTCCGCGGGCGGAGGAACCGGCATGACCAAGAGTCTCACCGGGAAACTCTCCATTCATCGTATGTCGGAAGCACGGAAATGACACGGAACGCCGCCTATTTCCTCGCAAAAAAGGCCACATTCCCAAGCTTTTATCGTTGACTGCTCATACAGTAGAGGACACGGCAGAACGGCGGGCCAACCTGATCCCCCGCATGGTCTGCACATTCGTCCGGGAGGGAAGCCGCATTGGACGCAAGCGAAATCGTGGAGTGGCTCCGCAGTCCCCCTTGCACCGCTGAGTACCTTGGACGTCGGGGCATCCTCCGTTTCTTCGATTCCGACGATTACGCGCAATTCCTGCTAACGTCGAAGCTGAATGAACGTCGCACGCAAACCGATAAAATTCGCCCTATACGTAACCTAAATCTTATCCAAGCCGTATCCTGCCCTTGGGAAGCTTATAACTCCAATACCTTCCCCAAGTGTCTGACCGGGAAAGTCATCTGGGAGGAAGACGTTCCCGTGAGCGTTGCAGCGCTCCCCAAGGGAGCCCTTGTTACCGATAAGGGCATTCCTTGGGGAGTAAAACATATTCAAGCCCCGCAGGCGTGGGGCCGGACTACGGGATTCCGAGTCAAAGTGGGCGTCATCGATACGGGAGTAGATTTCAGCCATCCGGACTTGCGCCACTCCTTGGAGCGAGGCATAAACTTGCTTTACCGAATGGCGTTGCCTCAAGACGATAACGGTCATGGCACGCATATCTCGGGGACGATCGCCGCCGCCAACGAACTTCAAGGTATGATCGGCGTCGCCCCGCGTTCGACGATCTATCCCGTCAAAGCTTTCGACCATAACGGCACCGCATTCGTATCGGATATTATCCTTGGCATCGAATGGTGCGTTCGCAATCAGATGGACGTCGTCAACATGAGCTTCGGCATGAAAACGAGAAGCAGGTCGCTGCTGAACGCCGTTAACAACGCCTACCGTTCCGGCGTGCTGATCGTTGCTTCCTCGGGCAACGACGGCCGGATAGGAGACATCGATTATCCGGCGCGATACAACCAAACGATCGCCGTGGGCGCGATCAACCAAGCAAACCGCATCGCCAAGTTCACCAACCGCAGCGGGCTTATCGATATTTACGCCCCGGGCGATCGAATCGTCTCCGCCTGGTTGAGAGGCAAGCATCGCGAGATGAGCGGCACCTCGATGGCCACTTCCCACGTTACCGGAGCGATCGCCTTGCTGTTATCCGTAAAACCCGGACTGACGCCGGCGCAGATTAAAGCCGTCATTAAAAATTCCGCCAAGCCGTTGCAACACGGCAAAGCCCCCCGGATGGCCGGGGAGCTTAACGTCATGCGTATGATTAAAGCAGCCGAGTTTCTCTGAAGCGTCCCGGCATAACCTCGCGATCGAATGCTGACAACTACATTTTGTCTGGTGCCGAAACTCCGACTAGGGCAAGCGCGTTAGCTATCGTGATCTTGATAGCCGACAGCAACTGAAGACGAGCTTGGCTCTGTTCGGCATCTTCCGTAATGACGCGCTCCGCTTTGTAATAACTATGGAATTGGGAGGCCAATTCGTACACGTAACGAATCATCGTATGAGGCGCGTAGATCCGGGCCGCTTCGGCGACCGTTTCGGGAAACTCTCCGATTTTCCTAAGCAGATCGAACTCTTGCTCCGTGTTCAGCTTGCCGATCGCGGCTTCCTGCCAAGGCAGGATCGCGATGCCTTGCTCCTCCGCCTGACGGAAAATGCTGCAAATCCTTGCATGGGCGTATTGCACGTAAAAGACGGGATTCTCGTTCGACTTCGACACCGCGAGATCCATGTCGAAATCCAAATGAGAGTCCATGCTGCGCATCGTGAAGAAATAACGAATGGCGTCGACGCCGACTTCGTCCATGAGATCTTCCATCGTAACCGCCTTGCCGGTACGCTTGGACATCTTCACTTTCTCGCCGTTCTGGAACAAGCTGACCATCTGGGCGATCAGTACCGTCAACTTCTCGGGATCGTTGCCCAACGCGGCCATCGCCGCTTTCATCCGAGGAATGTAGCCGTGATGATCGGCTCCCCAAATATTGATCATTTGATCGAACCCGCGTTTGTACTTATCCATATGGTAAGCCGCATCCGGCGTCAAATACGTATAACTGCCGTCGTTCTTAACGAGTACTCTGTTCTTGTCGTCCCCGAACGTAGTCGAGGAGAGCCAGACTGCCCCTTCTTCCTCGTATACGTGACCTTGAGCCCGGAGCGCCGCGAGTACTTCGGTCACTTTGTCGTTCTCGTACAAGGACGTTTCGCTATACCATTCATCGAACAGAACGCCGAAGCGCGCCAGATCCCGTTTGATTTTGGCTAACTCCTTGTCGAGTCCGTACGTACGGAAAAAATCGAAACGTTCTTCGTCGCCGAGGGAGAGCAAACGGTCGCCCTCTTGCTCCGCCAATTCCTTGGCGAATCCGACGATGTCTTCGCCGTGATAACCGTCTTCCGGCATCTCGGCCGCCTGACCCAGCGCTTGGCGATACCGAGCCTCGATAGAGCGAGCCAGATTATTCACCTGATTGCCGGCATCGTTAATATAATACTCTCGCGTCACTTCGTATCCTGCGGCCGATAGTACATTGCATAGCGCATCGCCGACCGCCGCTCCCCGGGCATGGCCCAAGTGGAGGCTGCCCGTCGGATTCGCGCTAACGAACTCGACCTGCACTCTTTTGCCTTGTCCGGCATTCACTTCGCCGTATCGGCTGCCCTGCGTAAGCACTTCGCCTACGATCGGATGCAGGTAACTCTTGTCCAGCCTGAAATTGATGAATCCCGGCCCCGCGATCTCTGCTAGTTGAATAGAAGCGCGGCCGGTGCCCAGCTTCTCGATGATCGCTTCCGCGATCTGCCTAGGATTTTTCTTCGCGATCTTCGTCAGCTGCATGGCCAGGTTCGTCGCCAGGTCGCCATGCGTCTTGTCTTTAGGCACTTCCAACGCGATCGTCGGCAGCTCGTCCTTGGTCGCTACGAGACCCGCTTCCAATACCGCTTCCGCAAGCGCCTCCTTCACGGATACTTGCAATTGTTCCAATACGTTCATCCTACGTGTTCCTCCCGAATATCGAGCCGGATATGAAAGCTTCCGACCGTTTGATCTTGCATAAGCAAATCGTATTTCCACTCGACGCCGCCTCCGGATTCCGTCAGCCCGATGTCTAGTAGAGACGTTAGAGCTTGTACGTCATGAGGTCCGTAAGGGGTTTCCATCTTGCCCGGAAGCGAGACCCCTTCGCGGAAACTCATCTCGAAGAAGATCGATCCTCTTCTTCTGAGCCGCAATTCGTCCGCGTGGACGAACAGCGTATTCGTCGTCTCGTTTCCGTTCTCGTCGGGCGGTTCCCGATAGACGAGCGTCCACCCGGATTGCAGCCGGTACAGCTCCCCATGCAAGGTAAGCTGTCGAACATCGCCGTCTTGCCGGCTGCGGAAATCGACGATTACGCTCCTTTTGTCCGGCATAAGTCCCTCTCCCAGTTCCCTTTACTCTTGTTATTACTATATACAGATCGATTGATCAATTCAAATACAATGATTGAGGTTCGCCCGGAAATCTTTCTATTTCACCCTTGTGCCTGCCCGTTGGAAATGGCTATAATGAAATATAATAAAAAAAGACGATGAACGAGAGAGTATCGCGTCTGTCCCTGTCACGCAGCGAGCCGGGTTGGTGCAAGCCGGCACAGGAGGGCGAGAGAACCGCACTCGGGAGTTGATTTCCTGAAATCGATCGCGTATTAGGGAAATCCGGCTGCATGCCGTTAACCTTATGAGTGGATTCCTTACGGGAATGCCAAAAGAGTGGTACCGCGGAAACGACCTCCGTCTCTTACGAGACGGGGTTTTTTGTATTTTTCGCCGAAATTCGCTCGCCCCCTTGTCCCAGCACGTCCCAATCCAGTCATTTTTCAAGGAGGATTTCAATCATGCTCATGCACATCGCGTCAAGCTTATTGGCACCTTACGTTGCCGTAACTGCCGGAGAGCTGTTCGACAAGCTCGAATATCCGCCGCAGAAGGAACTGGGCGACGTTTCCTTGCCCTGTTTCGCCTTTGCGAAAACGATGCGCCTAGCCCCGCAGAAGATCGCGGAGCAATTCGCCGAACGAATCAACGCCGATCAAAGCGCCGTGCGGGCATTGGCCGTCGGAGGATACTTGAACCTATTCTTCCAAGCCGACCATTGGAAAAGCGACATTGTCGCCAGCGCCTCGGAAACGAGTTACGGACATTCCGATATCGGAAAAGGCAAGCGCGTGCTCATCGACATGTCGTCCCCAAATATCGCGAAGCCGTTCGGTATCGGTCACCTGCGTTCGACGATGATCGGCAACGCTTTGGTCAACCTGTACCGGGCGACGGGCCACGAAGTCATTAACGTGAATCATCTCGGGGATTGGGGAACGCAGTTCGGCAAGCTTATCGTAGCCTATCGCAAATGGGGAAGCCGGGTAGAGCTCGAGCTTGCGCCGATCAAAGAGAGCTTAAGGCTGTACGTGAAGTTTCACGAGGAGGTCGAACGCGAGCCCGCGCTCGAGGATGAAGCAAGGGAAGCGTTCGCGAGGCTGGAACAAGGAGATCCGGAAACCCGCGACCTCTGGCAATATTTCGTCGACGAGAGCATGAAGGAATTTCATAAGGTGTATGACCGTTTGGGCGTGAGCTTCGATCATTTCACCGGCGAAAGCTTCTACAACGACAAGATCGATGCCGTCGTTCGCGAGCTTCGGGAGAAAGCGCTGCTGGAGGAAAGCGAAGGAGCGCAGATCGTTCGCTTGGAGGAGCAAGAGCTGCCTCCATGCCTCATCCTCAAGAAGGACGGCTCGACGATCTATGCCGTACGCGATCTCGCTACCGCAATGTACAGGAAACAAGCTTTAGGAGCGGATTCCATTTTGTACGTCGTCGGAGCCGAGCAAACGTTGCATTTCCAACAAGTGTTTTCCGTTCTGGGCAAAATGGGCTATACGTGGGCGGAACAATGCCGTCATGTGCCGTTCGGGCTCATGACCGTTAACGGCAAGAAGATGTCCACCCGTAAAGGCAAGGTCGTATTCCTCGAAGAGGTTCTCGACGAAGCCGTCCAGCGGGCGCTGGACATTATCGACGAGAAGAATCCGCACCTTCCGGATAAACAGACGGTCGCGGAAGCGGTCGGCGTCGGAGCGGTTATTTTCGGAGACTTGAAGCACCATCGTCAATTGTCGGTCGACTTCAATCTGGAGGAAGCGGTCAGCTTCGATGGGGAGACGGGTCCTTACTTGCAGTACACGCATGCGCGTATATGCGCTTTGCTCAGGAAGGGCGATTATGAAGTGTTGCAAGGCGAGCATTTCGTGAACGGTGCACATCTCTCGTCGGAAACGGCTTGGGAGTGCCTGAAGACGTTGTCCAGATACGATGCCGCATTGCAGGAAGCGTTACGCGATCATGAGCCGTTCGCCGTCGCCAGATTTCTTCTGGACTTGGCCAAAGCCTTCAACCGTTTCTACAATTCCGGTAAAATCATCGCCGACGATGCCGACAAAACCGAGGTTCTATCCAAATTGAGCTTGGCCGCCGCGGTTGCCAACGTGTTGAAGGATGGGCTTGGCTTGCTGGGGATTAAAGCTCCTAGGGAGATGTGATCGACGTATCGGCGGGATTAAACGCGGAAAAGAGGCTGCCGAAGATCAATGGCTTCTCGGACAGCCTTCCGCAATAAATCAATATATTAACATAAAAAAAAGACAGCTCAGGAGGACTTATCGAACCGTTACCCCAAAGAGGTTCGCTTTTTTTCAAAGCGCCCTTCTATGGAGTCACGGTTCATATCCCAGCGCCGTCTTTTCCTTATTTCGATCTGCTTTCTTGTAGAACCAATCCTTTTGCTCGTATCTATTCGAACGAAATCTGTACTTTCATATCTTTCGGCGAACGGTCGCCCTGTAAATACTTCACGGCGCTTTCGAGCGTCAGCTCGCGGGTCACGAGATGTTCCGTGCTTACTCGTCCGGACTCAAGCCAAGCAAGCGCCGGAGCGAAAGTATGGTTAAGCGCCATCGAACCGATAAACGTCCATTCGAGTTGGTAAAGATCGAACGTCCGTAGCTGGACGGAATCGTCCTCCTTCGTTACGCCGAACTGAACATAACGGCCGCATGGTCCGATATACTGGAACGAATTCGCGATAACCCGAGGGACTCCGGTCGTATCGATGACGATATCGAAGCCGTCTTTCCCCGTTCGTCCCTGCAACTGCGTCGCGGCCGAACCCGCCTGCAACACCTGAGTCGCTCCCCACCGCATGGCAAGCTCCAGCTTTTCCTCCGCAAGATCGACGACGACTAACTCCGAAACGCCCGAACGCGCCAAGGCCTGTACCCATTGTTGGCCCATCGCCCCTGCGCCGAATAGAAGCGCGCGGTCTCCCGTCCTGGGACTTAGCCGATTCAAAGCATGTACAACGCAGGCGACGGGCTCGATGAATGCCCCTTGCGCGAACGATAACGAATCCGGCAGCTTCGTTGCAAGCTCCTCGGGCACGGCGACGTATTCCGCCATTGCGCCGGGAAGCGTAACGCCGATCGCCGCCCAGTTGTCGCAATGGTTAGCGCGGCCCGATAGACAGAAGCGACAGCGACCGCACGATAAGTTCGGTTCGGCGCTTACTCGGTCTCCGACTTGAAACCGCTCGGCTCCGTTACCCACCTCGTGGACGACGCCGGAAAACTCATGTCCGGGAATGATCGGATAAGGAGATAAATACTCTCCTTTATAAATATGAAGATCCGTACCGCAAATCCCCGCTCTTTTGACTCGAACGACAATCTCGCCTTTCTTAGCGCGAGGGATGGGCACCTGAAGAACAACGGCATTACCGGGGCTCTCCACGACAAGAGCGCTCATCATGTTCATTTCTATTCCTCCGTTCGCAATGTGGCTGTTCCGTTCGGATAGACGAGCACCTTCAAGGAACCGCTCTTGTTCGTTAACTCCTTCGCGTACGATACGCCGTCGCTCATTAAGCGATACCGGCAGGCAAAACGACATCCTGCGCAAGCAAGGTTTGATGCAACTCGCGGATATTTACGTTACGCGGCTCGATTCCCGAAGCCGACGCTAATGCCGCTCCCGCTCCCGCGGCTTGTCCCAACGCGAATGCGCAAGGCATGACCCGGATCGCTCCGAGCGCTTCATGCGTCGCGGACACGCACCGGCCGGCAACGAGCAGTCCGTTTACTTTCTGCGGAACGAGAATACGATAAGGCATCTGATAAATATTCGCCGTCTTGAATTCTTTGCTGAACTCGGTCGTCACTTCGTTAGGACTGTGAATATCGATCGGATAGCCATAGAGAGCGATGACATCTTCGAAGGAACGTCCGCTGATCAAATCTTCGGAAGTCAGCATATATTCTCCGACAAGTCTTCTCGTCTCGCGGACGCCGATCTGCGTTGCCGTATCGACGAGCACCGCATTCCGGAAGCCCGGAAAGTACTTGCGGAAGAAAGCCAGCAGCTCGAATACTTGACGGCGTCCTTCCAACTCCGCCTTGGACAGATCCTCCGCATTCGTGCCCGCGAGTCCTTGTACCCGGCTCGTATTCACTCGCCATACTCCGGCCTGAGTCGTACGATAAATGCCTAGGTGGTTTTTGTTGACCGTCCATTCTCCCGCTTCCCGCTTCTCCGCGATCAAGCTGCCGAACAACAGATCCCGCTCCTCCGGGTGATCCTCGACGTATTTCAGAATTTCTTCGTCGTTCACTCCGGCCACGCGGAAGAACATCGTCATCGGCTGGGTAAGCCCGTCCGATTTCCTGCCTACTTCGAGCTCCGCTCCGGCACGGAACGCCACGTCTCCGTCGGCGCTGCAGTCTACCGTTACCTTGGCGCGAATAGCCTGCAAGCCCGACTTGTTCACGATGAGAGCGCCGTTCACCCTGCCGTCCTCCACGATGGAATCGACGAAGAAGGTGTGCATGAACATCCGTACTCCCGCTTCCTCCATCATTTCCGCCGCAGCGAGCTTAACGGCCTCGGGATCGAATGGCGTCACATGGTCGTGCCCTTTGCTGAAGAAGCCGGAATAGGCGCTTCCCGTTCTCACTTGCTCGGGGTGAACCGCTCCGCCGAACGATTCCATCCTCCGTACCAATTCATCGAACACGCCTTTAACAAGCTGAGTCTTGCCGTCATCGCTATAAGAGTTCATGAAAGGCCCGACCAAGCCCGCCGTCGCGTTGCCCCCGAGAAATCCGTAACGCTCTACCAAAGCCGTCTTCGCTCCCGCTCTTGCAGCGGCGAGAGCTGCTCCGATTCCCGCCGGGCCGCCGCCGATCACGAGAACGTCGACGTCGCCGATGACCGGAATATTCGTATCGTAAGAAATTTGATTGTTACGCACAGATGTTCATCCCTTCCCGATTTACCGTTTATTTAGAGCTTTTCAGCAATTTGTCCGCACGTTCCTTCATGGATTTCACCGCGTCCGCCGTCGGCTTCTCTCCGATGAGCACGCGTTCGCCTTCTTCTTCGACGATCTTCTGAATTTCCGCAAGATGATCGAATTTGGTGTCGCGAACATAATCCACGTTCGCGAATACGACCCGCTTGAAGGAATCCACGTCGAACAGCTTCTCCGGATTTTCGCCCAGGATGAGAGACGCCACTTTGTCCTTGTCCGCCTTCTTCCAAGCCGGCACGCGACCTCCCGCTATCAAAGGCTCATTGCCTTCGGTTACGTACCATTGCATGAACTTCCATGCCGCGTCTTTGTTCTGGGAACGCGCGTTGATCGTCGTGAAATCCAGATAACCCGTGCCGCCGCCCAAATAAGCGCTATTCTCGGTAAGCTTCGGAGGCGGAGCGAACGCCGTAATGAAATCATGCGGATAATCCGTCGTATTCTTGATGTTGCGCAAGCTTGCCGTGCCGATCCAGTGCATCGCGACTTTGTTAGTCAGGTAGAGTTGAATCCCTTCCATCTTCGTTGCTTTAGCTTCCGCGATCGGCGGCTGCGCTTTGAGCGTTTTCTCGAGGTTATACATAATATCGAAATACTGCTTGAATGCCGGGTTATCGAAATTGCTCGTTCCGTCTTGTTTGTAGAAAGCGTCCGGGCCCAACTCGGTTTTCACCGCTTTATCGAGATATTCGAAGATTTTCGGCTGCAGCAGGTCGGTGTACGAGCCCCAACGCTTGTCCGCGCCGTCTCCCTTCGTCAGCTTAGCCGCGTAATCCATGTATTGATCCCAAGTCCATTGCTCGGGGATGGCCAAGCCCGCTTCGTCCAAGAAGGATTTGTTCAACGTCACGAAATCATTCAAGATAATAGCCGGAATATAATAGGTTTTGTCCTCGAACTTCGTGATCGCGTTCGATCCGAAATTCTCTTCCACGTTAAAAGCGCTTTTCTCGATATAGCTATCAAGAGGCTCGACCATGCCTGCGTCAATCCGCTTGGACAGCTTGTCCATGCGGTAGTTAATGAACAGATCGACTTGATCGCCCGCCAGCAACGCCGTTTCAAGCTTCGTATTGCCGCTTTCGTCGTTCACGAAGCGAACGTATTCGACCTGAATGTCCGGATTGGCTTTGTTCCAGTTCTCCACCGCTTGTTTCGGTCCGTTCTCCTCCGGGACTGCTCCCCAGAACTTCAATTTGATGACGTTATTCGAACCGTTTTCTCCCGCGGAGGCAGAAGGCTTACTATTATTATTATTATTATTGGAGCTACATCCCGTAACGATAAGAGCCAGAATCAACACGAGCATCAAACTAGACGTTTTCACTTTATTCATACGACATCTCCCTTTTCAGTTGTTGTTATCGTACATCGCATGGACCGATCAGCCCTTCACGCCGCTGGACACCACCCCCTCGATGAACCATTTCTGGCAAGCGAGGAACAAGAGGATGACGGGCAGTATCGAGCTGACCGCCGCCGCCATCATCAAGGTGTAGTCCGTTCCGGATTCATCGATGAAGTTGGTGAGCCCGAGCGGAATCGTATACAGCTCCTTAGAGGCCAGGAAAACGAGCGGGTTAACGAATTCATTCCAGTTCCAAGTGAAGCTCAAGATCACTAAAGACACAAGCGAAGGTTTCGATAGCGGAACGATAATGCGTATCCACGTCTGGAAGTGGCCTGCCCCTTCGATTTTGGCAGCCTCGGAGAAATCCTCGGGAATGCCCACGTAAAATTGCCGAAGCAGAAACACGCCGAATGCGGTAAACATCCCCGGCAATATCAATGCCGCATGGGTGTCGTAAATGCCGAGATAATTGAAAATGATAAACCGGGGCACCAACGTGACTTGATCCGGTATCATAAGCGTTGCCAAGAAAATGAAGAATACGGCATCTCTACCCTTAAATTGAATTCGCGCGAATCCATAAGCCGCGGCGGAACAAATGATGACCGTTCCCAACACCGTAATAATCGTTACCTTGACGGAGTTGAAATAATACAAATCGAACGGCTGCGATCCGTTCCAGACGCGCGAGTAGTTGTTCCAATTAAAGTTCTTCGGTATCCATTCGATCGGATAATTAAAGACGTCTATCGGTACTTTGAAAGACGTGGACAGCATCCAGAGAAACGGTAATACCATCGCAACGCCGAATGCGCCCAGTACAACGGTCAGCAGCAATTTTAACATAGCCGGGCGAACGCCCGTAACTTGATCGTTCAACACTTACTCCCCCTTTCCTAAGCGAACCGCTTAGTAGTGCACCCAGCGTTTTTGTCCTTGCCATTGCAGGAAGGTGATCAAGAAGATGATCAAGAACAATATCCACGCCATGGCCGACGAGTAACCCATCTTGTAGAAGTCGAAGCCCGTGCGGTACGAATAATACGTGAGCACCGTCGTCGAAGATCCCGGTCCGCCTTTCGTCATGACGAATACGGCGATGAATACTTGGAACGAATGAATGATGCTGGTAATCATGACGAAAAAAGTCGTTGGCGACAGCATAGGCAGCGTAATCTTGAAAAAACTCCTCATCGGTCCTGCGCCGTCTATTTTCGCCGCCTCGTACAAGTCCTTCGAAATCCCCTGAAGCCCCGCAAGATAAATAATCATGTTATAGCCTACGTTCGCCCAGATCGTCATGATCATAATGGCGGGTAACGCCCATGTACTGCTGGCTAGCCATCCCGGCGGATTATCAATCCCGACGCTCCTGAGAAAAGAGTTGATCGGTCCCATCGTCGGGTTGTACAACGTACCCCATACAATGGAGATGGCAACGATATTCGATACGTACGGCATGAAAATCATGAGACGAATCGGCGATTTCATGTAGACGCCTTTATTCAATCCGATAGCCGCAAGCAAGGAAAGGATGATCGTGGCAGGTACGGTAACCGCCGCGAACACAAGATTGTTCGTCAAGCTGTCCACGAACCACTTGTCCGACCACATCTCGATGAAGTTATCAAGCCCTATGAAGCGCAGCCCCTTCAATCCGTCAAGGAAATTCCAATCGGTAAAACTGATAATTAGCGATAATATAATCGGAATGATCGTAAGAACTCCGAATCCCGCTATGCCCGGTAAAATAAACAGCCATCCGGCCAACGTGTCTGATTGCTTCTGCGTGCGAATGTGTATCGCTCCCCTTTCCGGCTGATATAGCTTTATGGTAGCGCTTTCCCCCATCGCCCGAAAACTCACGATCCCCCTGAAAACGGATACGATTCTCTTTTCATTTCTACCGCCCGCCCGCTCTTAGGCACCGATCTTACGATAAAAAGACACGATTCTTCGAATTCGCCCCGGTTCGTTTACATCCCTGTCCCCAGATCCTATACTGAGTGGATGTAAGCGCTAGCAAGACAAGGAGATGAATTCAATGAAACCGATCGCCGCGTTCGGAGAAGTACTGATCGATCTGCTGTCCGTCGATTCCAAACATTATATAGCGAACCCCGGAGGCGCTCCCGCCAACGTTGCCGCAGCGGCAGCCCTGCTCGGGGTTCCGAGCTTCTTTATAGGCAAAGTCGGAAGAGACGCCTTCGGAGCGTCCATCCGCCGCAAGTTGACGGAAGTCGGAGTAAATACCGACTATTTACTTGAAGCGTCCGATAAGCGCACGACGTTGGCTATCGTGACTTTAGCCGAGGAAGGCCAAAGGGACTTTGCCTTCTATAGGAAGGACACCGCCGACCTATGCATGGCCTCCGAGGAAATTCCCCTCGAATTATTGGACGAGGCGGGCATATTCCATTTCGGCTCCCTTACCTTGACGGCAGAGCCGGCCCGCACGACTACCCTGCTGGCAGCGCGCGAAGCCGGGAGAAGAGGCTGCTTGGTCAGTTACGATCCTAATCTGCGATTAAACCTGTGGGATTCGGAGCAACAAGCGAAGAGTGCCATACTAGAAGCGATGGAACTTGCGGATTTGGTAAAGATTAACGAGGAAGAACTATGCTTTCTAACGGATACGGACTTCAACGGCGCTCCATCCCTTACTCATGAAACCCGGGCGCAGTACCTGAGCTCGCGCTGCGGATTGAAAGCGCTGGTCGTCACTTTGGGTGCCGAAGGCTGTTTCAGCGTCACGGCGCGCGGAGTCGAGAAATTCCAGGGCATGACCGTACAAGCCGTCGATACGACCGGGGCAGGGGATGCTTTCGTTGGAGCGTTGCTCAGCCGCATAGCGCGCGAATTGCCTTCCCCACATGAATGGACGGACTGGCTGGAGGCTCCCGGGAATTGGACGCTTGCAGTGAAAGCCGCCGTACGCTATTCGGCTAGTTCGACTGAATCCTACGGAGCCATCGACTCTTACGTATCGGCGCCGTTCCTATCGATGGAGGAGGATCGCTAAACAACTATGCCTTTCATCAGCCTGCGCACCAAATGGATGATCGCCTTCGTCTTGTTCGTGCTGATTCCCATCTTGGGAGCGAGCGTGTACGCTTATCAAGCGATCGAGAACGTTCTGCGGAAGCAGGTCGAATCGTCCGCCGAAGAAAGATTGCACCAGATCAACTTAAATATTGAACGCAAGCTGCAGACGATGATGCACGCAACCTCATCTCTCGTAATCGACGAGAACGTCAAACGGGTGCTAGTTAATCCCCCCGTTACGGAACGGGATAAGCTTAATAACACCCATACGATGGATAAAAAGTTCCTAGAGATGTCAACGGCGATCGCCAGCGACGACCTCTATTTCTCCGTCTTCGATAACTATGGTACCTTATATACGAACTGGGGAAGGTCTCCCGGGGCCAAAGATGTCCTAACGAACTCCGACTGGTTTCACCGGACGATCGAAGAGAACGGATATATGGTATGGACCTTGAATCATGACAATTATGCCCTTCCCGGGAAACATCCCTTGCTGACCGTCTCCATGGTCGTGAGAGACGAGAGCAATCAAAGCATCGGCCAGTTAGCGATCAGCGAACCTACGCAAGCCTACTTGGACGTACTGCAGTCGGGGGATCCTTCCCTAACCGGCTACGGATTGCTCGTCGGACCGGACGATAGCGTTCTTACCTATTCTCGCGATGAGGCGATGCCCTTATACGCCTCTCTCAAACCGATCATCGACGAATCCGCGGATAACACCTTAAGCACGAGCGTAAACGGGAACAAATACGTGCTCAGTACCTACTCGCTGCCCATGACCGGTTGGCGGGTCATTCAGATCGTGCCTCACGAAGCCGTCTTTCGCGAAATCGATAAAATACGCAACGTAAGCACGATTATTTTCGCGGTGAGCATGGTCGTGTTCATCGGCATGATCGCGTTCTTCTCCAATATGCTAACAAAACCCCTTAGAAAGTTAAGAGTCGTGATGAAACAAGTGGAGAAGGGGCACTTGGACGTTACGGCGGATATTCGAACCCGGGACGAAGCGGGATTGCTCGGACAAACGTTCGACAAGATGCTTGTGCGGCTGCAGAACCATATCAATCGGGAAATCGTCTTAGAACGCCATCGGGAACAAGCCAAATTGGAAGCTCTTCAAGCCCAGATCAACCCGCACTTCCTGCACAATACGCTGAACACCATCCGCTGGATGTCGATCATGGCCGGTACGAAGCCGATCACGGAAATGCTGCTGTCGCTAGGCCACCTTCTGGACATGAGCATCCATCGCGGCCAAGACCGGATCCTTTTGCGGGAAGAGATGAAGAACGTTCGCTATTTCATGACGATTCAGCGGTATCGGTTCGGGGACAACGTGACCGTGATCGAGCAATTGGACGAGACGACCTTGGATGCCCTAGTTCCTAAGCTCTCGCTGCAACCGCTCGTCGAGAACGTCTACCGCCATGCTTCCTTTCAAGAAGGCAAAGGCGAAATGATCATCCGTTCGACGGTAAGTCCGACCGGAGTGTTGACATTGGAAATCGTTGACAACGGATTGGAGATCAACAAGGAAAAAATCAAGGATATTATGGAGAGCATTGAGAAAGAAGAGCTCCATCCTACCTTCTCGAATGTCGGCCTGCAAAACGTTCACAAAAGAATTCGCATGATGTACGGAGACGCTTACGGTTTGCAAATCCAACGTTCGGAAGCCGAGGGCAGAACTTACGTAACGATCAGACTGCCGCTTCAGAGGGAGGAGGACATCGATGAAGATCGTGGTGGTTGAAGACGAAGTACTGGTACGCAGGGGAATCGTCTCCGGCATACCTTGGGCGGAGCACGGAATCGAAGTGGTCGGCGATGCATCGGATGGCCGCACCGGGCTCGAACTGGTCCGCAGCCTTAAGCCGGACATGGTCATTACGGATATCCAAATGCCGATTATGGACGGCTTGGAGATGATTCGCCATATCCGCAAGGAATTTCCGGATATGATCGTTATGATCTTAAGCGTGCGGGAGGATTTCAGATCCGTTCAAGACGCGATTCGCTTGGGCGTTATCGATTACGTGCATAAATTAACGATGAGCCCCGAGGAACTGCTTGAATCCGTGCTGCAAGCGAAGGATTCAAGGAGCGTCCAGGAGAAACCGACGGAAGCGATCGATCATGGAACCCTGTCCGTCTCCTCGAACTCTCTGACGGATTGGCTTGAAGTCGCAACGGCGGACAATGAACCTGCTCCCCGGGAAGAGGAGATCAACGGCGGTCGTCGTTACTCCGTTGGCATTATTCGGACAACCGGGGATAATCGGGAGCACCTGGCTCGCCTGCTTCTCGATTCGACGGCTCACAAGGGCTTGCGCGAGGCGAAAATGCATCAAAACGATCGCGAGGCGGTCTTCATCGCGACGGCCAACGGCGATGGAGACGATGGAAAGCTCATCTTAGAACGGTGGAAGGACGACCTCGCCGACGCCATTCACCGTTTAGGCGACGAGGGACAATGCCTCTCCGTCGCGATCAGTCCGCTGCATCTCGATAAACAAGATAAGCTTCAAGCTTACCATGAGGCGTTAGAAGCTTTGAGCCTTCGGTTTTATACGGGTCCCGGTTACGTTCACGTTTACGCCAACCGCGTCCTTGGTTCCGAGCGAGAACTTAACGATAGCTATGCCTCGTTCGTTTCGCCGATGGCAATCCGCGCTTATTTAGCCGCGCTGGAACAAACGGACGAAGCGTTCGCGCGCCTTCGCTTCGAAGAGCTGTTTCCTCTTCGTCCTCCCGAGGGGATGCCTCCGCACCTCGTCCGCGACCGGATCGTGCAATGGCAATCCTCCGTCACGCTGCTGCTTGGCGAATGGGGACTCCCCTTAACGGGATGTGGCAGGACAGCTCGGCCTTCGACCGATTGAACCGGTTGGAGACTTATCCCGAGCTGCGCGAATGGTGCCTGCGCTTGCATACCGTAGCCAGAGAGCTCTGGGATGACGTTTCCCTCCGAAGCCGGCGAAGCGATATCGAACAAGCCATCCGATGGATCAAAGAAAAATACAATCAGCCTTTGCGTCTACAGGATATCGCCGCCCAGGTCAATTTAAGCGAAAACTATTTCAGCTATCTCTTTTCCAAAAACACGGGTCAAACTTTCGTTCACTATTTGCAGCAATTGCGCGTACAAAAAGCAAAGGAGCTCATGCGAGAGAGCTCCTTGCCTTGGTTCGAAATCGGGGAGCGCGTAGGCTTCGACAATCCGAAATATTTCGCGAAAATCTTTAAGCGCTTTACCCGGCTTACCCCCGCCCAATATCAACGCAACAAGTAACCGAGAACGATTATCCTTCTACCTCTTCCGCGTCTCCGTCAACCGGAATTGGCCGACCAACTGCTGCATGAATCCCGTAATCGCTTCGACGTTGTTGGAGGTGTGCCGAACGTTAACGATATCCGTCAGCAACTCCTGGACCCTGCCTTCTACTTCCGTGGAAACGGTGCGGTTCTCGATGCTTACGTTGGCCACCTTCTCCATCAGGATGACGACCTCGTCGATGACCTGCGTCTTAAGAGAGTCGTCCGCTTTCGCGTCTCCCAACGTTTCCGTCGCCGCGGCAACAAGCTCCGTGCCTTCCAGCACAACTTTCGTGCCTTCGGTAATCGATGCGTATGCTTCCTGCGCGTTCATGGATATTTTCCCAACGAAACCGTGAACCTCTTCCGTCGATTTGCGGGTCAGATCGGCGAGCTTGCGAATTTCGCTGGCTACGACCGCGAAGCCCCTTCCGTGCTCTCCGACTCTCGCAGCTTCGATGGAGGCGTTAAGAGCAAGCAAGTTGGTTTGCGAAGAGATTTCCTCGATCACGTTCAGAACACCGCGAATTTCGTTAGCCGTATCCATGAATACCCGAATCGTCTTGTTCGTATCGGCGACGCGCACGGAAATCTCCGACATCTTATCTCCGATCCGCCCGACCTCGCCCTGCGCGATCGTAATCTGCCGCGACGCTTTCTCTTCGAGCATAAGCAGCGTCTGCCGCATTTCGTCCGCGACATCCTTGGCCACGTCGATATCTTTAAGCTGCCTTCGGATGCTTCGGATCATATCGTTGACTTTCCCGCTTACGCGCTCCGTCGAGGATGCCGTCGTGACCGTCGACTCGTTAAGAATCTGTTGGCTGGCAGACACGTCGCCCGCGGCCAGCTTTACCTTAAGCATGATCCCCTCGAGCGAGTCGATCATATTGTTAATCCATTTCGCCAATTCTCTCGATTCGTCGTTGTCGAACTCTTTCGTATCCAATCGCTGGGTCAGATCGCCCTTTCCTTCCGCGTTAATCCGAATAAATTGGCTGATTTTCCGAACGGGTCTTACGATTCTGCGATCGGTACGGCGATGAACCATGCTCACCACGAATACTCCGAACAGAAGATTTAACGCTAATGCGCTTAAAGCGGTAGCCATCGCAGAAGCCGATCCCGCAATCAAGAACAGCAGAACCGCGGAAACGATGCCGAAGCCGCCAAGCAGAATGGCATGAGGCCAGAGCTGACGGTAAGCGATACCTCGGATCCGGTATACCTCCTCCAGATCGCCCTCGCACATCATCCCCCAGACGTCCGGACAATGCGGCAATTGAAAGGTCGTTCCTTTGCCGATAACCGAAATATGCCGATAATCGGAATACCCGGGAAACTTCACGAACAGATTGCTTCCGTTTTTGATCGTATTCGCCACGCCCGGATGAAGCCGTCCCGTTGCCGGATCGGTGAACATCAGCTCCAGCTCCGTATGCTCCTTAACGGATACGATGCCCCAATCGGTCGTTACCCCGTCTTTAAGATTCTCGCCATGCGTGAACGTGCGATCTTCGAACCGGCTTCGAGACAATGCCGTACCCGGAGCGATTTGTTTGTTCAAAGCGGGTTTGGCCATGAATATATAATTGTCCCCGGAGTCCGGATAGACGTGCCCGGATTCCCGTTGAATCAGATCCCCGATGACATCGTTGGGAACGCGAGCACACAGCGCTCCCGCCCAGGCACCGTCCTTCGCGAGCGGAAGAATGAACAGCAAAGTCATCTTATCGTGGAACGGCGAGGAGCGCGAACCGATCTCGAGCGTCATCGGATCTCCGTATGGCCCGAACAGACACTTGCGACCCTTACTCTCTTCGCCGACGGAGTATTCCAAACCCGCGGACAATAGCGAACCCGAGCCGTACCGATGACCGGCGTGCGGGGAGTGCGTGGAATACTTGACCGTATTATCCGCGTCCAGCAGGAAGATCTCCGTTAAATCCGTAGCCCTGGCGTACGTAGCGGCGAACAATCGATTCCAGCTCTCCGTATAACCATTGCCTCCGTTCGTTTTCCCGCTCTGCGCAATCGCTTCCGCCGACGACATCTGCTCGTGCAGTCTCTCCAGATGCCTCCAGTATTCTCCTGTCCAGTCCTTGAGCACTTGGACGCGAGTTTCGGCAATTCCCTCGAAGATGTCTTCCACGTCTTCGGTCAGCTGCGCGTTCAACCGATAAGACCGCCATAACGGCAAACCTTGTTTCCACCCTAGCCAATCGAACATAGCTCCACCCCATGTCTAAAGTCTTATGTCTATGGCAGATATTGTAACACAAGTTCCCCTATGCGAAAGAGTATATTTACTAATATTTCGATATAATCAGACGTTTCATGACACGGAATGGGTTTATAAAGAGTGATCCCGTTGGCGAGGTACCCATATTTGTTTACATCGCTTATTTATGGAAGATATATTCACTTGGATAATTCAAAAAGCCTCCGACATCGGAACTTTCCCGATACTCGGAGGCTTAGATTATGCTTAGCGTTACTTCACGAAACCAAGCAGCATTTCGCGAATCATCTTGGAGGCGACGATCGGCGTCATCTCCGTCGGATCGTATATCGGGGCAACTTCGACAAGATCGAACCCGACGACGTTCACGCCGGAACGGGCGATCGCGTGAATCGCTTCGAGCAATTCCTTCGTCGTGATTCCTCCCGCTTCCGTCGTTCCGGTTCCCGGAGCCGCGGAAGGATCGAGCACATCGATATCGATCGTTACGTAGACAGGGCGACCTTCCAATGAAGGAAGCTCCCGCTTTAACGGTTCGGCGACTTCGAACGGATGGAAATGGATGCCCGATTCCTGAGCGTAAGTCCAATCCTCCTTGGAGCCGGAACGGATGCCGAACTGATAAATGTTGGACGGCCCCATGAGCTCCGCTGCCTTACGCAACGGCGTAGAGTGGGAAAGCGGCTCCCCCTCGTACTCCTCGCGAAGGTCGGTATGGGCATCGAAATGAATAATCGCGAGATCGGGATATTTCTTGTATACCTCTTGGATGACCGGCCAGCTGACGAGATGCTCCCCGCCGAGCCCTACCGGAATTTTGCCGTCCGCCAGAACGCCGCGAACGAAATCGCCGATAATATCGAGACTCTTCGCCGCGTTGCCGAAAGGAAGCATAAGGTCGCCGGCATCGAAGTAAGCCAAGTCGACGATACTGCGATCCAAATAAGGGCTGTATTCTTCCAATCCGACGGAGGCTTCGCGAATTCTTCCCGGGCCAAATCGGGAACCGGGACGGAAAGATACGGTATAGTCCATCGGCATACCATAGATGACGGCTTTGGAAGCCTCGTAGTTATCGGAACTGCAAATAAACACGTTGCCGGAGTAGGCTTGATTTAAACGCATGGTGAATCTCCTTTAGAGTTAATCGAACTCGTTATCTCGTTATTTTAATCGCTTTATTTCGTTAAATCTTCCACGAACTTAGGAAGCACGAACGCCGCCTTATGCAAGCGAGGCGTGTAGTATTTGGTATCGATTTCCGGAATCGCGCTCTCGTCGACGGCAAGCGGATCGTATTTCTTGCTTCCCATCGTGAACGTCCACAAGCCGCTTGGATAAGTCGGAATGTTGGCCATATATACGCGGACGATGCCGAATACTTCCTTCACGTCGCGATTAACGCTCTGGATCAGATCCGCCTTGAACCAAGGGTTATCCGTTTGGGCCACGAAAATCCCGTCTTCTTTTAAAGCGTCATAGATGCCTTGGTAGAAACCTTTAGTGAAGAGGTTGACCGCGGGTCCGACCGGCTCCGTAGAGTCGACCATGATGACGTCGTATGCGTTCTTATGGTCGTGGATGTGCATGTAACCGTCGTTGACGATGACTTCGACGCGAGGATCTTCCAACTTGCCGGCGATCGAAGGCAGGAACCGCTTCGAATACTCGATGACTTTGCCATCGATATCGACAAGAACCGCTTTCTTCACTTGCGGATGCTTCAGTACCTCGCGAATAACGCCGCCGTCGCCGCCCCCTACTACGAGCACGTTCTCCGGATTCGGATGAGTAAACAGCGCGGGATGAGCCACCATCTCATGATAGACGAATTCATCCTTCTCGGTAGTCATGACCATTCCGTCCAGCACGAGCATATTGCCGTACTCCTCGGTTTCGATCATCGCCAGTTCTTGAAAGTCCGTTTGCTCGTGGACCATCGTCTGTTTAATTTTCATCGTTATACCGAAATTTTCGGTTTGCTTTTCCGTGTACCACAGTTCCATGGAAGACATGCCATCCCTACTTTCTATGAACTGAAATGCTACCGTTATATTGTACCAAACAAGAAGTATTATATAAAATCATCGCGGTTTTGCAACCTATTCGCGTAAACGGTTCGTTAATGATTTTTTAAACCGTCCTCCGCTCCGTTGAAAAATCGGTTTCCGACGGATAGCCAATGGCGTCCTTTTCCATACTAAGGAAGTTAGGAGCGATCACGGCGATCGGAAGGAGCGGAGCACGATATGGAAAATAACGCTGAAAAAGCGAAGGAACGAGCGGAGCCCGCGACGCGCTGGGAGAAGCTTCGGCGCCGGATAGGTTGGATGACGTTGCTAGCGATGCTAACGTTAGCCGGAGGCGCGGTTCTGTTCTTCCGCTTCGGCGACTTACCCGCGGGAGCGACGATGCAGACGACGCAGATCGTCGACGCGAACGGACAATTGCTCGCTTCCTTGCAAGGCGGCGTAAATAGACAAATCGTGAAACTTTCCGATATTTCCCCATGGCTCGTCAAAGCCACGTTAGCCGTCGAAGACCGTCGCTTCTACGAACACGCGGGAGTCGATCTGCGCGGGCTCGCTAGAGCGGCATGGGTCGATATGCGGCATATGTCCAAACAGCAGGGAGCCAGCACGCTTACGCAGCAGTTGGCGCGCAATCTCTACTTGTCCCATGAAAGGACATGGTCGCGCAAGCTGAAGGAAGCCTGGTATGCCGCCAAGCTTGAACAAACCTATACGAAGAACGAAATCTTGGAGCTGTACTTGAATCAAATCTATTACGGCCACGGAGCATACGGCGCGGAAGCCGCGGCCAAGCTCTATTTCAACAAGCCGGCCAAGGAGCTATCGATCGCGGAAAGCGCCATGCTGGCAGGCATCCCGAAGGGACCACGCTACTACTCGCCCCATCTTCATCCTGCGGATTCCCGAGCCAGACAACGCAAAGTGTTGCAGGCAATGCGCAACACGGGCTATATCACGCGAGAACAAACGACCAAAGCAAGCGCCACTACGCTACAAGTCCGCCCATTGCCGGAAGAAGAGGAACGAGCGGCTCCTTACTTCGCGGATTACGTGAAGAAGATCGCCATCGAGCAGATCGGCATCGACGAGCGTCTCATGAACGAAGGCGGTTTAACGATCCGCACGACTTTGGATTTGCAAATGCAGCAGAAGGCCGAAGCCGCCGTTAAGAAAGGCTTGAACGGAGGCAATCTCGAGCTGCAAACCGCGTTGATCGCCATCGATCCCCGCAACGGCTACATTAAAGCCATGGTCGGAGGCCGCAACTATCGCAGCAACCAGTTTAATCGGGTATTCGCCCGCACTCGCCAGCCCGGCTCCTCCTTCAAGCCGATCTTGTACGCATCCGCCCTGGAGCAGAGAACCGTAACTCCGGTTACCCGCTTTCGCAGCGAGCCGACCTTATTTTACTTCGACCATGATCGTCAAATTTACCGTCCGAGCAACTACAATGGCCGCTATTTTAACGAAGAGATCGGCTTACGCCAAGCCATCGCGGCTTCCGACAACATCTATGCCGTCAATACGATCATGCGGGTCGGTCCGGAGGCCGTTGTCTCGATGGCGCGCAAGCTAGGGATCACGTCGCCCCTCAAGGCGGTTCCCTCCTTAGCTCTCGGCACCTTTCCCGTTAGTCCCTTCGAGATGGCATCGGCTTTCTCGGTGTTCGCTAACGAGGGCCGCAGAACCTCGCCGATCGCGATTACGAGCATTCAAGACCACGACGGCAAAATTCTGTACGAGTCCCACCCTCTCGAGGAACAGGTGCTGGATCCGGCATTATCCTACGTGACGACCAACTTAATGGAAAGCGTGTTCGACCGCGGAGGAACCGCACACCGCGTAGCCAACCTATTGAAGAGGCCGGTCGCGGGAAAAACGGGCACGACCAATTCGGACGCCTGGTTCGTAGGTTATACGCCCGAACTAACGACCGCCGTATGGATCGGCTACGACCGCGGAAGGGCAATCACTTCGAGCGAAGCCCATCGCGCCGCCCCTATCTTCGCTCGATTCACGGAAGCCGCTCTTGAGGGTACGCCTCCTCATGTTTTCCCTATGCCCGAAGGCGTCGTCAACGCCTACATCGACCCGGCCACGAATTTATTGGCGGCTTCCGGTTGTTCCGGCCAAGCGGTTATGGAGTCGTTCTTGGCGGGCACGGAGCCGACGGAGTCCTGCGCTCCCGCCGGAGGAGCTTCCGGCGAACACGGCGGCGCCGGCGCAGAGGGCCGCTCCATCTGGTCGAAGTTCCGCCGCTGGGTAGGCGTATAAGCAGAACAGGGAGTAGCGGGAAACTCTTTCCGCTTACTCCCTGTTCTAAAAGGCGACTGGATCAATTAGCAAAAAAGGGATTGACGCCGCCGTGAGTAACGTGCTAAATTGAATTTGCAACTTGTATGACATGTTATAAGTCGGAGGGACATCGGATATGAAAAACGACTTCAAAGCCATCGAGAAAAAAAACGTCGTGGACGATGTCTTCGAGCAGATCCAAAACAAAATCGTAAGCGAAGTCTGGCAGCCCGGACAGAAGATTCCTTCGGATAACGAATTGTGCAGCATGTTCAACGTTAGCAGAGTAAGCGTTCGAAGCGCCGTCCAGAAGCTCCGGGATCTCGGGCTTATCACTACGCGCCATGGCAAAGGCTCCTTCGTATCCGAACGCGCAATGAGCTTCGACATTCAGATGACGGCCCCGATCATGAACTTAAGCGAGAAGGAATTTCTGGACATTATGGAATTCCGGGAACTGATCGAGACCAAGTGCATCGAATTAGCCGTTCTTCGCGCAGACGAACAGGATATCGCGGCGATCGAGAAAGCGCTTACGGAAATGAAGGCAAACCAACACGACTATTCGAAGTATTCGTTAGCCGACTATCAATTCCATCTTGCCATCGTCAAAGCTTCCAAAAACCAGTTTTTCATCCATATCATCGATCGCCTCAAAAATGTCTACTATTATCACCTTAAAGAATTGAACAGGGTTTTAGCGGATATGGAAGATAGCCTCTTCGGTCACTCCCAGCAGCTTGAAGCTATCAAATCCCGAGATATGGAAGCCGTTCGCCGCTTAGTTCGCGAAGGCGCCATCAACGTTACTTCGCAGACGATCAAACGCTTGCATGATCAGACGGAGAAAAAGTAAGGCCGTCTTTTTTTGAGATAACATGTATGACATGTGATGTGTTATCTTGAAAGTTCTACGCTAGGGTTGTTCTTGTCCGTTACCGGAGCCATATGCTCCGGCGGACAAACAATATATAAACGCTATTCATCTTAGGAGGTCATCAGAATGAAAGTCCACAAAGTCGGCAGTTGGATTGCCCTGCTCGTCGTAATGACGATGTTGCTCGCAGCCTGCGGCACTAACAAAGATTCAGCTAAAAATGGCGAAAAAGAAAGCGCTGCAAAGACGACGACAATCAAGATCATGTCGGTCTCGCAAACGGAAAACCCGGACGGCCCCGCCGAGAAAGAAATGGCCGAGCGTTACATGAAGCTCCATCCCGAAGTGAAAATCGAGTTCATCGGCGTTCCGATGAACGACCTTTACAAAAAAATAACGGCGATGGCCACTTCCGGAGACTTGCCGGACGCGTTCACCATGACGCCTCAATTCGCCCGAACGGCTAACGGAATGGGCATTACCGCGGATTTGACGCAATTGCTCGGAACGGAATACCTGAAAGAGTTCTATCCGAACATTATCGAGGAATCCAGCGTTGACGGCAAACTGCAATTTCTTCCATGGAACGCGGCTCCAATGGCGCTCGTCTACCGCGGAGACTGGTTCGAGCAAGAAGGCTTGAAAGGACCCGAGAACTGGGACGAGTTCCTCGAAGCCGCCAAGAAGCTGACCAAAGACACGGACGGAGACGGCAAAGCGGATCAATGGGGCTTTGGCATGATCGGAACGCGCAACGGTTCCGGCGCCGATCGCTTTATCGCCATCATGCGTTCTTACGGCGTCGAAGAATTGAGAAAAGACGAGAGCGGCAAATGGGTATCCGATCTTGCCACTCCGGAAGCGAAAGAAGCGTTCCAATTTTTCGTCGATCTGAACAACAAGCACGGCGTCGTTCCTCCGGGAGTGACGGAGACGGGCTTCCCGGAAGCGGCTAGCTTGATGGCTACCGGCAAAGTGGCGATGATGCTTACCGGACCGAATGCGCTCGGCAACATCGTCAGCCAGAATCCCGAACTGAAAGGCAAGCTCTACAGCGTGCCGGTTCCGGCGAAAGTGAAACATACGGCTACCTTCGGCTTGTTGGGCTACTCGATCGCCGAATCCAGCAAAAACAAAGAAGTCGTCGCCGATTATTTGAAATTCATGGTCGAGGACGAGAACGCGTTGAAATGGAACGAACTGAGCGGCCGTCTACCTACGAAAATCGAAGTCGGCAAACAACAGCAATTGACGACGCCGGAATACGCCGGATTCGTTAAAGCGTTGGAATACGCGTTCACCATTCCAGCATTCGATCAATACTCGCAATTCCAAGATATCGTAGCCGAAGCTTACCAATCGATGATCGCCGCCAATCAAAGCGTAGAAGCCGCAACGAAACGGGCTGCGGATCGCGCCGCCGAGGTTATCGGCAACAGCAAATAATCGCTTAGGTCAAAGTCCGACAAGGGAGCCCTTGGCTCCCTTGCGGCTTTCTACATTACGATGGGGGAGAACTTATGCTATCGTCGAAGAGCGGTCTCAAAGGGGTCTGGTTCATTCTTCCGGCCGTTGTTACCTTGCTTGTCTTAATTACTTATCCGCTTATCTACGGAGCCTACATCAGCTTCTTCGATACGAACCTCATTACGAAATGGGACTTCGTAGGGCTGAAATATTACGTCGACATCTTCTCCAACTCGGAGTTTCTGAATCGGATTCTGCTCACGCTCCATTATACGTTCTGGGTCGTCGTGGGCCATTTCATCATCGGGACCGGCTTGGCGCTGATCCTGAACATGAAGCTGAAAGGCATTACCGTATTCCGCGTTATCCTCATTCTCCCCTGGCTATTTCCCGAAGTCGTCGTCGGATTGCTATGGAAATGGCTCTTCAACCCTATGTACGGGCTGTTTAATGCCGTATTGATGAATTGGGGCTGGATCGACGATCCGGTATCGTGGCTAGGCAACGAGCAAACGGCGTTCGCCGCCGTCATTGTCGTATCCATCTGGAAAGGTTTCCCGATGGTCATGATGCTATTGCTCGCAGGCTTGCAAAGTATTCCGGAAGACGTATACGAAGCGGCGAAGATCGACGGTTGCACGCGCAGCACGGCTTTCCGTTACGTCACGTTACCTGCGTTGATGCCCGTCATGGTCGTCACGCTCATCTTAGACACGGTATGGTGGTTCAAGCATTTTACGATGATCTGGATTCTGACCCAGGGAGGACCGGGCAACGCGACCAATGTCGTCAGTATCGACATCTTCAAGCAAGCTTTCGACTTTTTCAACTTCGGCAAAGCTTCCGCGATGGCGATCTTGGTGTTCTTCGTCTGCTGGTTAATGGGATACGGGTATAGGAGGTTGTTCGGCAATGGAGACGACTAAACGCAAGTTTTCCATTTTCAATACGGGAATGTACGCCATCCTGATCGTAGCTTCGTGCTTGGTGCTTATTCCTACGCTTTGGATGGTATCGACGGCACTTAAATCCAACGAAGAAGTGATGATCACTCCTCCGAAATGGATACCAGACAATCCAACGTTCGAAAGCTTCACGCGGATTTGGAAGGACTATCCGTTCCTGGACTACTTCCTGAACAGCGTATTCATCGTCGCCGTTTCGACTTTTATCACGATCGCGTTCGCAGCGCTCGCCGGGTACGGCGCTTCCCGATTTAAATTTCGCGGCAAAGGGACTTTTCTATCTTTTCTGCTCGTAACGCAGATGTTCCCTTCTATTATGCTGTTGATTCCGTTCTACAAAGTGTTGAAAACATTCGGACTGATCGATTCTCACTGGGGATTGATCGTCGTATATATCGCCTTCGCCCTTCCGATGTGCACGTGGATGATGTTGGGCTTCTTCCAAGGCATTCCGAGAGAACTGGACGAAGCGGCGATGATCGACGGTTGCAGCCAAATTCGGACGTTCGTCCAAATCATCTTGCCTTTGTCCTTGCCGGGTATTGCCGCGACGGCGATTTACTCCTTCTTGATGGGGTGGAACGAGTATATGTTCGCCTTTATCCTCGTCACGACGGAGACGATGAAAACCTTACCCGTCGGAATAGGTCAATTAAACGGCTTCTACAAAGTCGTATGGAACGATATGATGGCCGCGTCCATTATCTCCAGCTTACCGTTGATCGTTTTGTTCCTGTTCATGCAAAAATACTTCATCAGCAGCCTAACGGCAGGCGCAGTTAAACAGTAAATATAGAGAGATAAGGAAGAGTGGATATGGAGAACCTGAAGATTCGCAATATCAAAACGATCCTCACCGCGCCCGAGGGCATTAACTTGGTCGTCGTCAAAGTCGAAACAACGGATCCCGAAATTTACGGCGTGGGCTGCGCCACGTTTACCCAACGTTACTTAACGGTGCAGAACGCGATCGAACAATATATCAAGCCGATGTTGATCGGCAAAGACGTGAACAACATCAACGATATTTGGCATTCCACGATCGTCAGCAGCTATTGGCGCAACGGCCCCGTCCTGAACAACGCGCTGTCCGGCGTCGACATGGCGTTATGGGACATCAAGGGGAAAATGGCCGGCATGCCGCTGTATGAGCTGTTCGGAGGCAAAGTTCGCGAAGGCGCCGCAGTGTACCGTCACGCGGACGGCAGCGACGTGAAAGAAGTCGAAGAAAACGTTCGCGCGTACATGGAACAAGGTTATCGCTATATTCGCTGCCAAATGGGGACGTACGGCGGAGTCGGTCAGACCATCGTCACGCCGGACGGCGCTCAAGCTGGCGCTTACTACGACCCGAAAGCTTATATGAAGAGCATCGTCGGCCTGTTCGAGCATCTGCGGGCACAAGTCGGCTGGGACATCGAATTGCTGCACGATATTCATGAACGCCTGACCCCGATCGATGCGGTGAATTTTGCTAAGAAACTGGAGCCTTTCGAGCTGTTCTTCTTGGAAGACGCTTTGCCTCCCGAACAACTGGAGTGGTTCCGCATGATTCGCCAACACTCCTCCATTCCACTGGCGATGGGCGAGTTGTTCAACAACCCGAACGAATGGATGCCGCTCATCACGAACCGGTTGATCGATTATATCCGCGTGCACGTCAGCCAGATCGGCGGCATTACGCCAACCCGGAAACTGACGGCGCTCTGCGACTCCTTCGGCGTCAGAACCGCTTGGCACGGACCCGGCGACACTTCGCCGGTCGGTCATGCCGCTCACGTCCATCTGGACGTAAGCAGCATCAACTTCGGCATCCAAGAATGGAATGGCTTTAACGATGCCATCCACGAAGTATTCCCCGGATGTCCCGAAGTCCGTAACGGGTACGTGTACCCCAACAACAAGCCGGGGCTGGGCATCGACATCGACGAGAAGCTTGCGGCGAAATTCCCATGCGAGAACGTTCTACCGACTTGGACGAACGCAAGATTGCCGGACGGCTCCCCGACGACTCCGTAAAAGGAAAAGCTTTGCGTCTGAACATACCGTAAGCGTTCACTGAGAAAATCCCGTCAGGATACACGATCCTGACGGGATTTTCTCAGTGAGGAACTTTATTTTCCCCTAGTTGATGCGGCATGCATGCCTTCGCTGTTACGTCCTTCATGACTGCTACAGCTTCAATCAAGGATTATTTTTTAACGGCTGCCGCGAAGCTGTCTATTAACTGGGGATAACCTGATTCACACTCCGCGTCAAATCGATTTTTGTTTGAGGTCAGCCGTCTCTTAATAAGAAAATCGCTATCAATTGTTCTGGCAGCCACTTTTATATAGACAACAATATAGAATCCGTCACCTTCTATAGCAAGACAGGCTCAAAATCGAACTTGTCCATCATTGTTAAGTACCTTATCTTCATCGGATGGTGGGTATTGGAGAGTTGGTGCACAGGATAGCGTGCTCTGATGGGTCAAAATGGTCGGATACCGAGGGAGAGTGAGCTGTAAGTCGCTGAATTTCTGGCACTATAGCCCCATCCGTGCCCGGAGTCAGCGCTATAGCGTTACTCTTTGGCACTATAGCCCCATCCGTGCTCGGAGTCAGTGCTATATCGTTACTTTTTGGCACTATAGCCCCATCCGTGCCCGGAGTCAGCGCTATAGCGTTACTTTTTGGCACTATAGCCCCATCCGTGCTCGAAGTCAGTGCTATAGCGTTACTTTTTGGCACTATAGGCCCATCCGTGCTTGAGAGCGTACTCAGAGCAATGTAATGGATTGATTTTTGCCATCTATATAGGATAGATCCTTGATCCAAAATGAGTTATAAACATTAAATCGACAGCCTCGCCACCGCCGCTATTTCGTCGAAAACAAGCTTTTATAGATTCTAAACGGAGCTACGCGCCTTTATTTATCCCCATATGGCCTGTTTTCATGGAAAACACTAAAATAAGAGCGCTGATTTCCGTTAGATTTTGAAAAGTATCTTTTTGTGCAGAATAACGGCTGTCGCTTCCGTTAAAGGAATCTTTAATAAGGATGCGATTCCCCATCGACCTCCCTTGTTCTCATCTTTCCGACTGCCTCATAATGAGTTAAGATGACTATGGATTCATTTCCCGGTACATCAAACCAGGAGGCTCATTCCTATGACGATAAAAGTACTGATCGCGGACGACAACTCCTTCATTCGGGAAGGAATGAAAATTATATTAACGACTTTTCCGGACTTTGAAGTCGTCGGTACGGCCGCGGACGGCGCGGAAGCGGTCGCCTTCTGCCGCTCTCATGAAGTCGATGTCGTGCTGCTGGACGTGCAGATGCCGAACATGAACGGCGTCGAGGCCACCCGCATTCTAACCGCGGAAACGAATGTCAAACCTCTTATCCTTACTACTTTCGACGACGATGAGAACATTATCGATGCCGTACACGCCGGAGCTAAAGGATATTTACTCAAGAACAACGACCCGGAAAGCATCCGGGATGCCATCAAAAGCGTACACAACGATCATCACGTTCTTCAGGACGTCGTATTGAATAAAATCAAGAACAGTCTGTTCTCCGGCACCGCGAAAGCTCCAACCGACCCGGCCGATCCGCCGCCCTCCCCAACTCCCCCTTCTATATCTCGAAGCCACGAGAGTCATAGTTCCATGAATCGAAGCCTATTCACCGAACGCGAACTCGCTGTCATGGCGCAAATCGCGAATGGCTTATCCAATAAGGAAATCGCCAAGAAATTGTTCATCTCCGAGGGGACGATCGCCAATTACATCACTTCCGTTCTCAACAAAACCGGCCTAGAGCATCGCACGCAAATCGCGATCTACTACTTAACGGGCGAAGTAAGAATGTCGGACGGATAGGAGAGTTCTTTTTCATGGATAATTGGATCATCGGCAATAAAGCCGGTTTGCTTGCATACATCATCGCCGTCTCCTTGTTCTCGGCTTCTAAGTTCGATGCCTGGCATGTGCTTATCGCATTAATCTATATTTGCATCAATGTCCCGATTCCGATCCTTAAACGTACGGAGCCGAGACTGTTGCTTATCGCCCTGTCGGCTGCTTTTACGATCGTTTGCTCTTATTGGCTTATTCCGGCATTCATCCTCTTGTTGCCGATTAATCTCTATGAGCTTGCGTGGATGGTCAATAAGAAGAAAATCGCGTTCGCACTCGCTTTACTTGCGCCGATTCCTCTCGTCCCTTCCTCGCTGATTGCCGTTTACTTGCTGGCCGCATTTCTCAGCCTGCTAGTTCATGCCGGAGGGCACGCCTCGATCGAGAAAATGCTGCGCCTTCAGAACGAACGGGAAACGATGCGCGCGGACATACAGAAGCTCAGCCGATCCCTTAACGAGAACAAGGAGTATATGCGCCAGTCCGAGTATACGATCAAACTGGAGGAACGCAACCGCGTCTCCCAGCAAATTCACGACGACATCGGCCATTCGATGGCCGGCGCTCTTATTCAAATGGAAGCATCCAAGCGGCTGCTCGGCACGGATCCGGACAAGGCCGCTACGTTACTTCGGAACGCGATCTCCATCTCCAAGGAAGGGCTGGAGCGAATCCGGCTGACGCTTAGAGACATAAAGCCGAAATCCCAAGAGCTCGGAATTAACCGTCTGCGGCTGATCGTGGACGATCTGTCGGTCAAGACCGCCCTTCGCGCGACGTTATCCCACGAAGGGAATATGGACGCCATCACGCCCATTCAGTGGAAAATCATTCAAGAGAACGCGATGGAATCGATCACGAATTCGCTCAAATACGGCCAGGCGACTGGAATTCATATCGAAGTCCATGTTCTCAACAAATTCATTAAAGCGGTCGTAACGGATAACGGAATCGGTACGGATAAAGTGATTAAGGGACTTGGCATCGCCGGCATGGAGGAAAGAGCGGCAGCCGCGGGAGGAACCGTCATCGTCGATGGAACGAAAGGTTTCAGCGTGACGACTCTCCTCCCTGTCGGGAGAGGGTGACCTTAGTCATGTCGCGAATATGAAGATTGTCATATGAAAGGGTGAACTTATGCACTGACATAAGGGCACCCTATTTCATTACAATTCTCTTATAAAGGTAGTTCAAAAAGTCATCTTTTGATCACGGAGCGAAGCAAGAAGCGGATACGACATCGAATCTTGAATTCAGCCGGGCCTTCCGGTGCTCACGTAGGCTTTTCCTACGCTCCGCTCCTCAGTTCCTAGCTTCATCCAACCTTCTCGGTGCTGAAAACCTGACTTTTTGAACACTAACTTAACCCAAACGGAGTGATTCGGATGAACGTATTAGAGATTCGTAACTTGACCAAGAAATTCGGCGATTTCATCGCCGTGGATAATATGTCGCTCAGCATTCGCGAAGGAGAAATTTTCGGGTTCCTCGGCGCGAACGGAGCGGGCAAGAGCACGACGATCAACATGATCTCCTCCTTGCTGCGCAGCACCAAAGGCGAAATCGATATTCTCGGCCGCAGCCTTGCAGCTAACGGCAAGTTCGCCAAGATGAACATCGGCATCGTCCCTCAGGACATTTCCATTTACGAGAACATGACCTCCTACGAGAATGTGAGCTTTTTCGCCGGATTATACGGATTGAGAGGAAATCTGCTGAAGGAACGAACCGAGGAGGCGCTCGATTTCGTCGGTCTCGGCGACAAGGCGAAGAGTTTTCCGAAAAATTTCTCCGGAGGCATGAAGCGCAGACTTAACATCGCTTGCGCCATAGCGCACAGACCGAAGCTCATCATCATGGATGAACCGACGGTCGGAATCGACCCCCAATCCCGCAACTACATCTTGAACTCGGTCCGCAAGCTGAATCAGATGGGATGCACGATTATCTATACGAGCCATTACATGGAAGAAGTCGAGGAAATCTGCACTCGCATCGCCATCGTCGATCATGGCAAGATCATCGCCGACGGCACGAAGGAACAGCTGAAAGCGATCATTACCGATACGAAGAACATCTGGATCGAGATCAAAGCTACCGACTCGGTAAATATCGATTCACTGAAACAAATTCAAGGCGTCATCTCCGCGCAACTCGAAGATAACACGATCAAGATCAACTCCAAAGGCGAAATCAACAATCTCAACCTCGTCATCCAGAAGTTGATCAAAGACGGAATCGAAATCCGTTCGGTCGAAGAGCAAGCACCGAATCTGGAGACCGTATTCCTTACCTTGACCGGGCGGAATCTAAGAGACTAAGGAGGCGAGTCGTTATGAATATTCTGAATGTCGCGATTAAAGAGATCAAATCCGCAACGAGAGAGCGGCGAACGTTGCTATTCATGCTCGCCTTCCCAATCGTATTAATGCTCATTCTCGGTACCGCGTTATCGAATGCGTTCTCTAGCAACGCCTTTGTCGGAGAGATGCAACTCCTCTATAAGATCAACGCCAACCAGCCGCAATTGACGCAAGCTTGGCAAAGCTTCTCCCACGAAATCGAAAAGCAAGGCGTCCGGATCGATCCTGCGGAAGCCGGAATGAACGGCCGGGATCTCATTAAAGACGGACAATACACGGCATACGTCGAGATCGACGCCGAAGGGTTGAAATTCTACGGAAACAGCAAGCAATCGCTCGAAAGCAATATTCTCCAAGGAATGCTTACCGCATTCGCCGATCGTTACAACTTGGCCGCTTCGGCGCTCAAATCGACTCCTTCGGAAGCGAAGGCGGTCATGGCAAGCATTCAATCGAACGATAAATTCGTCAATGAAACTTCGTTAGATCCCGACAAAACTCCCGACGCCATGGATTATTACGCCGTTTCCATGACGACGATGATCGCTCTTTACTCCGCATTGTCGGGCTCCTTCTTATTCCGCAGCGAGAGAACCCGCCAAACGGCCACTCGCTTAATGGCTGCACCCATTAGCAAGGGGGAACTGTTCGCGGGCAAAGTCATCGGATGCACGGTCATTAACCTGATGTGCGTATCGATTATTATTCTGGTCAGCAAATTCGCGTTCCACGCTAACTGGGGCGACCATATGGGCTTGGTATTCCTTATCCTGACTGCCGAAGTGCTCTTGGCCGTAAGTCTTGGCCTTGGAGTTAGTTATCTCGTCCAAGGAGAGAAATCCCGCTCGGTTATTATGATCTTTACCCAGATCGCTTCATTCGTAGGAGGAGCTTATTTCCCTTTTGACGATTCGCACAGCATTATGGGAATCGTTATGAACCTATCGCCGCTCCATTGGGCGAACGATGCGCTAATGAACATTATTTATTCGGATAACGTATCGGCGGCTTGGCCGACAATCGGAATCAACGTAGCTATCGCCGCGGCTTTCCTTCTCATCTCCGCCCTAATTATGCGTAAACGGGAGGCATTATAAATGAAAGACATAATATGGCTCATTCGCAAAACATTGCGAAATACGTTCCGCAGCAAGTCTAGCTGGCTCGTGTATCTCGGTTTGCCGATTGTCGGCATTATGGTGTCGACGCTCCTATACGGCAGCACCAACGTAAACACGCTCCGCATCGGTATCGTTAATAACGACGGCAATCAAGTCATTACCCAAGATGCGATCAAATTCATCGAGGGCTTGAATCAAATTAAGATCACGATGACGGATGAGAAATCTCTGCGCGGCGACATCGCCGCGAGTAAGCTCGACAGCGGTTTGATCTTTAATCAAGGGTTCGCGGATAGCTTGCGGAAGGGAAGCCCCGGTGAAGCGCAAGTGGATATCGTATCCGTGAAAGGCGCTCAGGTTACGGCTTACGTCAAATCCATGTTGCAGAATTATATCGGAAACGTAGCCGCCATCGGCAAAGGCACGCGGGGCAATCCGGCAACGTTCGACAAGCTCTATGCCGAATACGGCGCGCAAAACTTCAAGCTCGACGCCGAGACGATCGAGGACACGTCGAACCAGAAGGATATGACTTATCAAACGATCGGATTTCTGGCGACGTTCATGTTATTCTCCGCCGTTAACCTGTCCGAGCTCATTCTGAAGGAGAAGGAGTCCCGCACTTTCCTTCGTCTGATGTCGTCGCCCATATCGGCCAGAACTTACGTCCTCTCCAACGTAATCGTTAACGTGCTCATCATGACGCTGCAGATCGTATTCACCTTGATCATGATGAAGAACGTCTTCCATATCGATTCCGGCGTTCCGTACGCTCAATTATTTCCGGTTCTTCTCCTGTTCGCGTTGGCGGCCGTCGGGCTTTCCCTGCTCATGGTAGCCTTCGCCAAGAGTACGGCGGGAGCCGGAGCGGTACAGAACTTGATCATCATACCGACTTGCATGCTCTCGGGCTGTTTCTTCCCGATGAACATTATGCCGGATTCGATCCAGAAAATATCGAACTTTCTGCCGCAGCACTGGTTGCTGGATGCCATCAACAAGCTGCAGAGCGGCGAAACCTTTGGCAACCTCGGCTTGCACTTCGCCATCCTTTTCGGATTCGCGGCCGCTTTCGCTCTCATTGCCATCTATAGGTTCAGTCGCAACAACGATACTCGCATGTTCGTCTAGAAGATAAAAGAAGCCCCCAACCGATCGGCGTGATCAGGTTGGGGGCTTCTCTATCGTCTTGCGGCCGTTAAGCCAACAAATCTTTCAAAGCTTGGGGAGAATTGTCCCACCACTCCGCGTTATGCTCCGTAAGCAGCTTGCTAAGCGCCGCTTTCTCCGCGGGACCGATATTATCCAGCATATATTTGCGCTTGAGCGAAGCATCCAAACGGTTAACGTGATCGGGCAACAGCTTCCAGCCTCTTCTCGCTTCCGTATCGATCAGCATTTCGCACGATGTCGCTCCGGCATAATAAGACCCGGTCTCGTTGCGGTCGACGGCTACCCAGACGATCCAAGCCGGACGTCCGTTAGGCACGTTCGCCTTGTCGGGGGAAAATTTGATCCCCTTCTCTATCTTGCTCTTCGCGTGCATGGCGCCGACATCGATATAGGCTACCCCTTCGTCGATAATCACGCAGGCGACCTGGCTCAAATCGATCGATCCCGCGCCGAATCCTTTGTGCTCCTTGTTGCTGACCACGTTAAGCGACAGCTTCTTCTTCTCAACCGGTTTGTCCTGATTTTCCATCGTTATCCTCCATCTTTTGTCGCTAGATATGAAAAAACCGGGCTCTAGACCCCTTAATCCAAGGTCTTACCCGCTTCCTTTTTCTTACATTTAGATGAGAACGTTTGTTCTACCTATTTTAGGCAATCCTGTACTCAACATCATAACAAAACGGAAAACATAAGTCTATTGTTTTTCTCGAAAATGCGCCACAATAGGTAAAGTCAGTAGTTCACGCAAGGAGGATCAACCCCAATGGAAACGCAGCACCCCCTTCACCAAGAGGAATATCGCAGACTTCGGGAAACGTTCGAGGAGATCGACCAGCAGCGCGCCGGAATCGGTCCCGTATACCGAGGGCAGGATTTCACCGAACAATTGCTCGAGGAAAAACGCGAAGAAAAACGCCAACGACTCGAACTGCTTGCCAAAGAACCTTATTTCGGACGGCTGGATTTCCGGGAGGAAGGCAAAGCCGAGCCGCTGCCGATGTACATCGGCAAAAGAGGCATGGACCGCGGCGAAACCGACGAGCCGTACGTTATCGATTGGAGGGCGCCGGTTGCGAGCCTATTCTACTCCTTCACCGGAGGCGATGCTCCCGTTAACTACGAAGCACCGGACGGAATCATTCACGGAGACATCCACCGCAAACGCAATTTATCTATCCGCGATCGGAAACTCGGCCGCATCGTAGACAGCTACGAACGCGGAGGAGACAACATCGGCTTGAACGACGAGTTTCTACTATATAAGCTCGGGGATAAGAAGGATAATCGCCTGCGCGATATCGTCTCCACCATTCAAGCCGAGCAGGATCAGATCATCAGGGCGCCGAGATACAAGGCATTGATTATCCAAGGGGCGGCAGGATCCGGTAAGACGACGGTCGCCTTGCATCGTCTTGCCTTCCTGCTCTATCAATACCAGCAGCAGATTCGCGCGGAACGGATGATTATTTTCGCGCCGAATACGATGTTCCTGGATTACATCTCCGGCGTTCTGCCGGAGCTCGGAGTCGGTCACGTCAAGCAAACGACCTTCGTGGAGTGGGCTTTGGAGAGATTAAACGCTAATGTACGGCTTTCGAAGGACTCATCGGAAGGGAATATCTGGTTCTCCCTGGATGGCGTCAGGCCTCGGATCGACGATGAAACGCCCGGACGATTCAAAGGCTCTCTAGCCTTTAAGAAGATGCTGGACGATAAGCTTCAACGTCTCGAAGAGCATTTTATTCAGGCTCAGCCATTCGAAGCTTGGGAAGGCCGGGTTCTATCCGCGGAGATGATTCGCGAGTGGTTCGAAGTCGAGTATCGCCACTACCCGTTGGCCCCCCGCCTGGACAGGTTAAACGCAAGAATCAACCGATGGCTGGAGATGCAGCTAAACACGATCGGCGATCCGAAAATCCGCAAGGAGAAAACCAAGACGGGCAAACAGCGGCTTCGCGCTTATTCGAACAAGCTTCCGAAAGCCGACGCTCTAACCTTCTATCAGGACGTGTTCGCTTCAGGAACATCTGACGAGATTCCGAAGAAGGTACTCGAGGGAACGCGAAGCTATCTGAAAAAAGGCTTCGTCCAACCCGAAGATTTGACCGCCCTCGCGTGGATTCATTACGTGCTCAACGGCGCGGAGAAACTTGTTTTCGACCACGTCGTCGTGGATGAGGCGCAGGACGTTTCGCCGTTCCAGATCGCGCTCTTGAACACGTTCATGAACGAACCCTCCTTCACGATTCTCGGAGATTTAGCGCAAGGCATTCATGCTTACCGCGGCGTCCAACGTTGGGAAGAGATATCCGCGGTATTCGCGGAAGAGTATCCTTCCTATCATGTATTAAAGCAGAGCTACCGTTCCACGCTGGAAATTATCGAGTTCGCCAATCGGATTCTCCCTCATACGGACACCGGGCTGCCGCCTGCCGTACCCGTATTCCGAAGCGGGGATCCCGTCGACGTCGTACGGCTGAACGCCGCGGGCGATAAAATTCCTTTTATCGATACTTTCATTCGGGATAATCGAGATCGCGGCATGCAGACGATCGCGATCATCGGACGAACGGACGAGGAATGCTCGAGCTTGCATGAAGCGATGACGAAAGCCGGAATCGAAGCGAATCTGATCAGCGAAGGGCAAACCCAATATCGCGGCGGCGTGACGATCGTCCCCGTCTATTTGGCCAAAGGCCTCGAGTTCGATGCCGTGCTCATCGCCAACGCCAATGACAGCCAATACGCGCTGACGCCGCAAGATGCCAAGCTGCTGTACGTCGGCTGTACCCGCGCGCTTCACCGGTTAACGCTTATCTTCAATGGCGAAGCGACCCCATTGCTTGCGTAACGATCGCATGATTTCGATCGCGAACGGATAACGAAAGAGGCGGAGCGGATAAATCCCGCGCCGCCTCTTTCCCGTACCCGACGCGAAACGGCGTCTGACGCTTCAGCAATATTCTTACGGCTTATCCCACTTTCCTTGCGATACGAAGATATAATCCGCGGACAACCCACATATATATCTCGTAGATGCTTGTCAACGGGAGGGTTATCCGTATGCCTAAGCGCCGTTCGCTGCGAATGTTACTTTTCGTCGCTGCCGCTGCTGTACTTATTATGTCTGTTCGATTCGGGTTTGCCGACGCTTGGGTAGACCAATATGCTTTGCCCGCTTCCTCGTCGTCCGAGCTCCCGGTAACGGCTACGCCTTCTTCGGCGCAGCCTAAGGCCGATCCGGGACCCGACGCTCCCCAACAACCGAAAGCCGTTGTCCTCAGCGATCGAATAACGGAGTATCACATCTCCGTTTCTCTCGATGACCAGAACGGAAGTCTGTCCGGCGAACAAATCGTGACCTGGAAAAATCCCGGCCGCAAACCCGTGTCGGACTTCTATTTACATCTCTATCCGAACGCATTTTCACCCGGCAGCACCTTCATCAAAGAATCCAAGGGGCAACTGCGCGGCGACAAAATGAAAGAAGGAAGCTATGGAAGCATGGCGCTTACTGCTTTGACGACGGAGCAAGGAGAAACGCTTCTCCCCCGCCTCCATTACGTTCAGCCGGACGATGGCAACAAGAGCGACCGGACGTTGGTTTCCTTCCGACTGCCGGAGCCGCTTAATCCCGGATCCAGCATCACGTTGCGAATGAACTTCACCGTTAAGCTTCCGGATGTATTCGCGAGAATGGGCAAAGCCGGCGATTTCGTCATGGCGGGACAATGGTTCCCGAAAGTCGCCGTGTACGAGACGGTCGGCATGCGGGGGCGAACGACCGAAGGCTGGAATTTGCATCAATACCACGGCAATTCGGAATTCTACTCGGACTTCGGTATCTACAGCGTCCGCATCGATGTTCCCGAAACCTATAAGATTGCGGCGACGGGTTTCCAAACGAAGGCGCCCGTCCTATCCGGCGGACGCAAAAGCTTCCAATTTTACGCCGACGACGTCCATGACTTCGCTTGGTCCGCCTCTCCCGTATTCGAGTACGTGGAAGACTCCTTCTCTTCCCCCGGGGTTCCCGGCGTGCGGATCAAGCTATTCCTTGACCCGCTCCACAAGGACTTGAAGGATCGTTACATGCATGCGGCGAAATCCGCCCTAGCCAAGCTTGGACAATGGTATGGAGAATATCCATACTCCACGTTATCCATCGTCGTTCCTCCGAAGGACGGCAATGGAGCCGGAGGCATGGAGTATCCGACGCTCGTTACCGCCGCGGCCGCGCGGGACGACAATCCCGGATACGATCTGGAGCGCACGCTAGTCCACGAGATCGCCCATCAGTACTGGTACGGGCTGGTTGCCTCCAATGAATTCGAAGAAGCTTGGCTCGACGAAGGCTTTACTTCGTATACCGAAGATAAATTGATGGCCAGCATCTATGGCGTCGTTCCCAATCTGCCGATCGAAGCCAGCTATATGACCCATCCGGAGCCGCTTCATCAGTCCTCTTGGCGCTATAGTTCCTCGGATAGGTACGCCGAGAACGTCTACTTGCGCGGCAAGCTCGTACTTTCTTCCTTGGAGCGTCAAGTCGGCGACAAAACGATGAGCAAGATTTTGCGGACTTATTTTCAGAATTACAAATTCAAGCACCCTTCTTCCTCGGACTTCCAGAAGGTCGTGGAATCCGTAACGAAGACGAAGTGGACCGACTTCTTCCAAGCCTACGTCCAGCATGGAGAGATGACCGATTACGCGATCGATAACATCAACACGCGCAAGACTAGCGAAGGTTACGAAAGCCTCGTGCTTCTGAAGCGATACGGCGGCAGCCCGCAGCCGGTCTCGATCTGGCTCAAGTTCCAAGACGGGCAATCCATTCGCAAAAAATGGGACGGCGTGCAGACCCACGTCCAGTTACAGCTCTTTTCCGCTACGCCGTTAACTTACGCGGCCATCGATCCTAGCATGAACGTCGTTCTCGATAACCGCAGATATAACAACTATCTCAAGGCCGAAGTCCCCCAACAGGAACGCTCGCGAATAGCGACCGGCATAACTCAAATCATCGAAGGACTGTTCGGAACAATGGTGTGGTGAGGTGACTAAGGGATGCGTCGATTATTAAAAATGGGATGGGACATGACCGTTCGGCATAAGTATGTATTGGTTCTCCTATTTCTCTATCGCTTGTTGTGGGGATTTTTCCTTTACCGGTTCGTCGATTCGGTCGTAACGCCGGTGTTAGCCCGTTACCCCGCGGATCATCCAAACTCCGACGCGACCCATCTGTTCCTCATCGAAGCTCAATTCCGCCTGCTCAAGACCGATCTCGTGAACGAGGTTCTCTGGATGTTAGGCGGGCTGCTGCTCATGCGGATGGTTCTCACGCCCCTGCTCAACGCCGGCGTTTATTACTCCTTCCACCACGCCCTGGAAGGAGAAGGAACCCGCGTATTGTCCGGAATGCGAAGGACTTGGAAGCCGGTAACGCTGCTCTACTGGATAGAGAACGGGCTCATTCTGCTACCCGCCGCATGGCTGCTGCCGTTAGCCGAAGATCGGTTTCTCTCGGAGCCCTCCTTATCCGCTTGGCTTCAGGAAATGCTACCCTATGCCGCCGCGTGGCTGGCGTTCGGATTTATTGTTCATCTGCTGTTTCAATTCATGCAGTTCGGGGCGGTTTCGCGGGAAGGAATCTTTAAGGGCCTGAGTTTGGCGCTTCGCCGGGCGTTCCCTCTTCTGGGAATTACCTTCATCTTGCTCGGCATCGGATTGGCAGTGTCCGCGACGGCATGGGCCGTATCCTTCCTCTGGTCAGGCTTTCTCGCCGTAGCGCTGCACCAAGCTTTCCACTTCGTTCGCGCCTTGCTTAAGCTGTGGACTTCCGCTTCGCAGTATCAAGTATGGTGCAATACGAAGTCGTAAGCCCCTCTTGTCCCCTTCGACAATAGATGACACGGGACATTCCCCGGTTGCGCCTTTCGAGGCCGCGGCCGGGGTTTGGCGTTATTATCGGCGGGATAAATTGAGACTAAAGGAGGAGATCAATCCCGAGTTTTTCACTCCAGATTAAGGAATTCTCATTTAGCAGATGCAGGAAATTCGTCACGAAACCCGAATATATAAGTCTAAGTAATCAAAAATTGCCGAGTTCCCGCACAACGGGGAACGGGGGAACCATCAACACGGGTGAATTGGCTTTGCTTCATACGAGCCATAGGGGAACCTTCTACCGAACCCTCCAGCTAACCTCGTAGGCATTGGAAGGAGTCACCGGTTTTGCGCAAAGTGTCTATGTTCATGTTTTCCTTAGCAGTACTCCTAGCTTTCCAGGTAGGCAGCGCATTCGCAGACTCCAAGCTAGACAAATCGGTTGCACCGCTCATCGGAACTGACTACAAGTACGGCGGAACGACAACGAGCGGATTCGACTGCTCCGGCTTTACGGGGTACGTCTTCAACGAACTCGGCATCGATTTGCCCCGTTCTTCGCGGGATATGTTCAGCTGGGAAAAGGCAACCAAAATTGCCGACGATGAACTTCGCGCAGGCGATCTCGTATTCTTCAATACGAGCGGCAGCGGCGTCTCTCATGTCGGGATTTACGTTGGCAACAACAAATTTGCCCATGCGGCATCCAAAGGCGTTACGATTACATCCTTGGATGAATCTTACTACGCCAAGCGTTATCTCGGCGCCCGTCGCGTCATGAGCGATGGAACGTACGAGAAAGTGGCTACCGAGCAAGTCGCAGAGGTAGCTGCAGCGCAGTAACATTCGCATTATAGTAAGAGGCTGACTCGGCAGGTCTTCATTGACCGTTGAGACAGCCTCTTTGTTTTATACCTATATCCAAATCATCCATGTTCTTCTCATCGGCATCCCCTCCCTCACGCCATAAGCTCCTGCGATTTCAACTGCTTGCGCCATTCGGCGGGACTTTGACCGTAATGACTCTTGAACAGCCTCGTAAAATGATGAACGCTGTTAAATCCCGTCTCCTGAACGATGGAGCTGATCGGCATATCGCTTCCGGACAAATAACTGGCCGCGGCTCTAAGGCGAAGATCCCTGAGATATTCGAACGGCGTCATGTTCATATGTTTCTTGAACAGCCTCACGAGATAAGAGGGATCCAGGGCGACGATTTCCGCAAGCGTCTCCAACGTAACGTTCTCTTTGTACCGCCAATCCAAATAATCGATCAGCAAGTCGACCGCGGCGCGGGATTTGTGCTTGATCTTGCGATCGACCGCGACGTTTCCGCCCCCTGACGCCCCCAGAATATGGGCGATCAGCTTATACGTCTTCCGAATTTCAAGCAAGCATACTTCTCCGAGATTCGAGTCTTGTTCGGCAAGACCCGTCGATTGGAGATGATAGACGAAGTCTAGCGACTGAATGACCGAAGACGCGAGCACGATTTTAGAATAGATATCCTTGCGGGCTTGCATGAAATTCCAATCATCCACTTGCTCGTTGGAGAACGGGAACTCTTCCGGATCCTCGAGTTCCAGAAATCGGAATTTGGCTTCGGCTGCCAAGCTCTCCAGCTCATGCGGGGTAGAGTTGGGTAGAATGAACACGGCCGGCGCTTCCGCCTCGCAGACGTTTCCTCGCCACTTGAACTTGACCTTTCCTCCGGTAATATAAAGAATTTCATAACACGATGGATGCATGCCTCCTCCCGGCGCTTCGGCCGACTGCGATATCGTCCCTGCTCCGCAGTATCTGATTTCCATCTTCGACCTCCCGATAATAATGTCAATTACGTTCAAACGATATCATGATTTATTTTAAAATAACGTTATAAAACAAGAAAAATTAAATATTAATAAGGACGATACTGTGCAAATACTTACCTCCTTCCCTATTGTACACTTAAACCAATGAAACACACTACTCGAAAATGAAAGAAGGCGAATTTTCATAAAAGCCCTGCAGATCATCGGCAAGAATACATTCGAGATTATAGAAACTCCGTTGACGGATCCGCAAGAAGACCAAGTCACCGTACGTATCGAAATCGTAACTACTTGCCCGCGTTGGGACATGAACATGATGGGCGGCAAAGATATGTTCGACGCATCCAAACAGCCCGACTATCCGCTTCTTCCGGGATGGCCGGGTCATGAGATGGCAGGTACGGTCGTCGCGGTTGGAGGGAAGGTCACCTCGCTGAAAGTCGGCGATCGCGTAGCGTCTTTGGAACACCTGCTCGGCAACGGCGCATATGCCGAATATTTGAATTATCGAACGCATGAGCTCATTAAACTTCCCGACTCCGTGGAATGGAAGCAAGCCGTATCCTTTGAATTGTTCAAATGCGTGTTGATCGGCCTGTTGCAATTCGGAGACCTCTCCGGCAAATCGATGCTCGTATCCGGACTCGGACCGGCAGGAATGCTCGCTATGCAGGCAGCTAGCCTGATGGGCGCTTCGCGAGTCGTTGCAGTGGACATCAATCGCGAACGAATTGCCTACGTGAATGGCTTGGGTATCGGGCTCGCAAAGCATTCCGACGATCTGGGAGACGAGCGCTTCGACCTTGGTTACGATTGCGTCGGGGCGGCCGCTTCCGTGCAAAATCTGCTGGAACGAATCGATTCGCACTTGGTCATCTTTGGCGTGCTGAAGGGCGAGGTTCGTTACGGGGACCATCTCTGGTCAAAGGGGATTAAGCTCGAGTCCTACAAGTACCGGAGCTTCGAGGAAAGCGATCGGGAGCTCCTTCTCGACCTCGTGGTCAACAAAGGCTTGAATACGGAATGCCTTCAGACTCACCATGTCCCTCTATATCGCTACCATGAGACGGTTCAGCTGTTGAATACGCAAGAGGCAATCAAAGTGTATGCCTACCCCCGACCGATTTCGTTGCAGCTGCGGAGGAGGTTTGACATGAAAGCGAAAGCCGTCGTATTTACAGGAGTGAGACAAGTACGTTATATGCAAGTCGAGGTTCCGGAGCCGGGTCCCGAGGACGTAGTGATCGATCTCGAGTATTCGTGGATCAGCAACGGTACGGAATCCTCGTTCTTATATGGGGAAAGAATCTCCGGTGAACAGGTGACTCGGCCAGGAGATGCGTTACCGTTTCCTCAAGTGGCCGGATATCAAAAGGTCGGTATCGTTAGAAGCGTCGGCGACAGGGTGACCGACTTCGCGCCGGGAGACCGGGTATTCGCTTCGGTCAGCAAAGTAAGCGGCATGATGTTCGATACGGGCGGACATATCAATCCTTCCGTTACGCACGAGAGCCAGGTCTGGAAGCTTCCCGAAGGAGCCGATCCGATCGCGTACAGCGGGATGGTTCTGACTCAGGTCGGCTACAACTGCGGCATTCGTCCTGCGGTAACGCCGGGAGACGTTGCGGTCGTCATCGGAGACGGCCTGGTCGGCCAATGGGCCGCGCAGACTCTTGCACATAGGGGAGCGGACGTTACGGTATTGGGCAGGCACGACGGGAGATTGGATTTGCTACCGCCGGCGATTCGCTCCTATAACCTGAAGCGGAACGCTTTGGCGGATTGGATCGGCGATCGTTCGGACATCGCCGTCGTCGTAGACACGGTCGGCGCCATGGATACGTTCCGGGAGCTGAAAACGGCAATGAAGCTGAACAGTCATCTTGTATCGGCGGGTTTCCTCGGTACGACGGGCATGGTCGATATTCAGGAGCTGCGCGCGCAAGAGATTACGCTGCATAGCCCGTCAGGCTGGACGGAACATCGGATGGACGATACGCTTGCGGGCATAGGCGAAGGTTGGTTGCGGACGACTCCGCTGATCACTCACAGAATTCGGGCCGAGATGGCCGAGGAGGCTTGGCGCATCATCATGAACAAAACCGTGTTTTTCCTCGGAATCGTGCTAGAATGGTAGGTGTAGAGTGCCGCTTTGGGAGTAACGAACACATGGAGAGTGATTACGTTCAATGGCGAACAAACAGCTTGCGGAAGCATTCGTATTCATGGGAGAAGAAGCTTTAACCCTGAGGTACCCGCCGATTAACGGAGAACCGGTAGCCGTGCGTAACCGATCGAAATCGGAACATCCGGATCGAACCGATTACGAAGAAGGCACGGACTATCTCGTCGATTACGCCCGGGGAACGATTCGGCGCACGAGAGACAGTCGGATTCCCGATGGAACTCATCATCCCATGTACGGAGTGATCGGATTCGATCACAATCTCTATCCCGATTTCAGCAATGCGTCGTACACCGTTTATGTCGATTATTCTACGAGGTCCGCGACGGATGGCGAGCCCCTGACGGTCTCCGATGTCGAACGGTCCGGATTACTTAAGCGCTTAGTAGGCAAGCTCGCGGCGGGCGAAGAAGCCCTCTACGTCGTCTATGGGGACAGCATCAGTACCGGCGGGGAAGCCAGCGAGGAAAGCTTAGCTTATTTCGGTAGATTCGCGGACACCCTTCGCGACTTGTATCCTCAGGGGCGCATTCGTATCGTGAACAAGTCGATCGGAGGCGAGAATACCAACGGAGGCGCGGGCCGCGTCGACAATGACGTCGTACCTCTCCAACCGGACCTCGTATCGATCGGCTACGGCATGAACGACCAGAACATACATGAAGATGGCAGCAACACGACTTCGCTAGAACAATTCGATCGCAATCTTAGATATATGATCGAGGCAATCCGCGCGGCTGGCGATACCGACCTCATTCTCGTAACGCCTTGCGAACCGAACCCGAATTGGCAGCATACGAGCGGCATGACTTCCCGATATGCCGACGTCATCCGACGCCTCGGCCAAGAGCACGGAATCGGCGTAGCCGACGGGCACGCCGAATGGGTCTCGGAGCTTGCGGCAGGCAAGACCCCGGAAAGCCTGCTGCTTAACAATATTAATCACCCGAACGATTACGGACATTGGATCTATAGCAAAGCTTTTGCCCCGATGTTGAAGAAGTAGCGCATAAACAAATTCGCCCTTCCGGGTGACTGCCTGCTAGCCAACGGAGGGCGCAACACGAGATCTATCATTTAGCGGATTGGATATGTGTACTTCACTCAGGAGCTAGATTCGTAGAATCAAGCAAAAAAAGTTTAATCACCCTACCGTCACAAGCCATGAATCCCCGTCGCCGGAGGTTCATGGCTTGTGACATCTCACTGCAGTAATGACATTTAGAATCGGTACCCATCCCACTTCCATCCTATGCCTATGCGGTTACGCGATCGAAATCCAAGCTGTCCCGTTCCATATGAGCAGCTTCTTCAAGTCCGTGTCATAATACGTCGTTACGTTAGCGATCATGCGGTTCACGGGACGCTTGGCAGTCGGGCCCGATAGAGGAAGCGCGCCCAGCTTCATGAACGAGATTTTACCGTTCGGATCGACGGGGAACTGCTCATATACATTCCGATCATTCTGGTACGAATACCAGACGTAATTGTCCAATTGTACCGAATAATCGCCCAAAGCGTTGGCAGGCCGGTCGAAGAAAACGAAGCCCGAGGCATCGGCTCTCGTTAGCCCCCCTACCTTCGCCCCGTGAGTCTCTGAGGTCGGATCGTTCTCGTTTAAACCTTTGGCGTGCAGAGTCCCGATTCGCAGATAACCGACGGTATCCGGCTGAAACGACGTCATACCCGTAGCATAGCGATTGTTTCCGATCCGCACGATACTGACGCCGTTCTTCTCGATAGGAGCATAGTACACCGTTAGACTGCCGATCGAACCCGAGCTGTTGTTGACCGTCACATAACCGGAGTCAGCATTCCGAAGCGTAACGCCTTCAATATGAACCGTGGATGCGGACAAGGCGTATACCCCATCAAGTAAAACTGCGGTATTCACCTTCATGTGCTCGACGTTTAACTGGTTAATGACCGTCTCGCTCTCCTCGCCAGTCAACGCGAACGCCACATCGATGTTCGGACGATTCGAATTCATGTAAATATTGTTGAATACGTTGCCCGTTCGGTTTCTCGCACGGAAGTCGATCCCCCGGTAAGAGAAATTCTCGATCTCCAGCGTATCGTACGTAACGGAGAAGGATTCGGCGCCCAAGCCTTCCGGGCTGTACAGGGCCGTTCCTACATTCTGGATTCGCACGTTACGGACCGACGAGCCTCGCTGCAACGACCATTGCGCTCCCGTGTATATGCCGACTCGGTCGCCTTCCGCCTCCTGATTGGTAACGAGGCCGTTATCGAACCCAAGATTGAGATCGGCTACGACCGAAGATCGTCCCGCTTTCAGAATAGGAGCCTTCGGATCGGCAATCCGCGCGACGATGGTACTGACGAACATACCCGAACCGATCAAATTTTGATTTTGGAATTGAAGCGTTTCGTTGACATGGTACGTTCCGGCCGGAACGAAGATGCTCTTCCCGGCAGCAATCGCCTGCTTGAACGCCGCGGTGTCGTCCATGTCGTCGTCAGGGATGGCGCCGTAATCGGCGACGTTCGCGTAACCGACCCGGTATTGCTCGGACGAATGGATCGGAACGCTGCCCTTCGCAACCGATACGTCGTCGATCGCGATTCCGCCGCCTTTGCGAATGCCCCAGGTCAGGGCATAATCCGCGGCGGCGCCTGTCTTAAAGGTTAGTCGGGCCATCTTATAACCATCGCGATCTACGATCTGCACTCCGCTTTCAGGGACGTCGGCGCTACGCCATAACACGTCTTGGCCGCTGCTGAAATTAAAGCCCGACATCCCCCCGGTCGAAGGGGATTTCGCGTACAAATAGAAGAAACCGTCCGCTGGTTCCGCCAAGAAAACTTTGTACTTGAACGTAACCGTATACTCGGTCCCTGCCGCCAGCTTCAGCTTAGCGGGATCGGATGTCAGAAACTCCCTCCATTCTTCCGCCGCTCCCGCCGTCGCCTTCACGGTATACTGCCCGTTGATTCGTTTGTCCGCGTCGTTCGAGACCGCTCCCGCATTCAAGGTCTTCCATACGGTGCCGACAGTTTGCCCCCTTTCGAAGCCTTCCGTAGCCGCGGTATCGGCAGGCTGCGCCGGCGGCGCCTCAAGCCCGCCTTCCTTGACGGCGATATCGTCGATCAGAAGGGTTCCGCCGTTATGAATGCCGAATACCCAGGCGTAATTCCCGCTTCCGTTCGCCGTGAAGCTCATCTGCGCAAGGCGTTCGTCGCCCTGACCGGAGAGGCGGACATGATCGGCGGCAAGCTGTTCGGTCCGCCAGACGACTTGACCCGCGCTATTGTAATTAAAGCCGACCGTCTCTCCCGTACCGTCAATCTTGCCATAAAGGTAGAAAAACTCGCCGGCAGGTTCCGGATTCACGACCCGGTACTTGAAGCTGATCGTATACACCTTGCTTGGCGTCAACGCGAGCTTGCCGGCATCCAGCTTAAGAAACTCCGCCCACTGCTGACCGGATGCGCTCGAGCCTTTGACGGAATACGCGCCTGCCAGCTTTTCCCCCGCCGAGGACGTAAGGCTGCCATAAGGAGCACCCAGCTTGAACGCTGAACCGGTCCCGCTCTCGAATCCCTCCGACAGAACGGTAACCGCGGCAGAAGCCGAAGCTGAGCGCATTTCAATCGCCGATAACAACATAGCCAATACCGTAAACCAAACCGCGAATTTTTTCATCCGTTTCCCCTCTATTCTTATAGATGATTAGCCTTTTACGCTTCCAAGAACGATCCCTTTCACGAAAAACCTTTGCAAGAACGGATAGACGAATAAAATCGGAAGCGTGGCGATCAGAATTTGCGCGGATTTGATCGTGCGATCCGAGACGACCGCGAGCTCCGCACGGCTTAGATGCTGAATGAACGTCATGTCCCGCTGCATGATGACCGTCTGCAAATAGCTCTGCAGCGGGTAATGTTCCGGCCGATTCATCAGGATCAGTCCGTCGAACCAACTGTTCCAGTGCCAGACCACCGCGAACAACGACACGGTAGCCAAGGCCGGTAAAGAGGCTGGCAAATAAATTTTCCACAACGTGGTCCAGTGACCGGCACCGTCCATGAACGCCGCTTCTTCAAGCTCCTTCGGCAATTGTCGAAAGAAGTTCAGAAGCAGCACGATGTTGAAGACGGGAACGCCCGCCGGAAGCACCAACGCCCATACGCTATCCAGCAATTCCAACTGGCGAATGATCATATACCATGGAATCAGCCCACCCGAGAACAGCATCGTAAAGAAGAAAAACCAAGCATACCCGGTTCTTGCCCGGAAAACGGCCGACTCCTTCGACAACGGGTAAGCGATCAGAATCGTCATCAGCAGATTAAGACCCCCGCCCAGAACGACCCTCTTCAAGGTCACGATCATAGGACTCCAGATCTCCCCGCGCGACAGGACGAATCGATAAGAATCCCATGTGAAGTCGACCGGCCATAATATAACCCATCCCGCCGTGACGGCAGAACTCGAACTGAGCGACACCGCCGCGATATGAACGAGCGGAGCCACGCACAGTAACGACAAGACGATAAGAAAAACAGTGTTGAACGCGGAGAAACCCCTTGCGCCCGCCGATTTTCCAAGCACGATAGATTCCTCCTAGAAAATGCGGTAATCCGCCAATTTGTAAGCCGCGTAATACGCGACCGAGATGAACAAGAAAGAGACGACCGATTTGAACAATCCGACGGCCGTTGCCACGCCGTACTGCGCTTGCTGCAAGCCTAACCGATAAACCAAAGTATCGATAACGTCGCCGCTTGCGTACACTTGGGCGCTATACAGGTTCACGATCTGGTCGAAGCCCGCGTTCAGAACGTTGCCGAGGCTAAGCACCGCCATAAGTACGATGATCATCCGCATTCCCGGCAACGTGACGTACCAAGTCTGCTTCCAGCGGTTAGCCCCGTCAATGATCGACGCTTCGTACTGCTGTGGATCTATGCCGGTCAAAGCGGCCAAATACACGATCGTCGCGAAGCCGAACTCCTTCCACACGTCCGAGATCACCATCGTATAAGGAAACCAGTCGTTGCTGCCCAGAAAAAAGATCGGTTTGATCCCGAACGCGCCCAGCGCTTGATTGACGATTCCCGAAGAAGGGGACAAAATATCGATCATGACGCCCCCCAGAATGATCCACGACAAAAAATGAGGCAAATAAATCAGCGTCTGCACGCTCCGTTTAATCGCTTGGTTCCGAAGTTCGTTCAACATCAGAGCGACCGTAAGGGGAACGACGATGCCCGCAGCCATTTTCATGACGGCGATGAAGACGGTGTTCCATAATACCTGATAAATGTCGGGCAATTCCAGCAAATAACGAAAATTGTCCCATCCGATCCACCGTTGGTCGCCGAAAAAACCCTTGGCGGGAATAAATTTCTGGAATGCGATGTAAGTACCCGCCATCGGAATATAAGAAAAAACGAGCACGAGCAGCAATCCGGGTAAAATCATCAAATGCAGCGGCATGTTGCGCGATCGCGCTCTCGATTTATACATTCGTAAAGCCTCCATTCCTTCAAACGCAACAACGGGGAAGGATCAAGGCTTTCCCCTTTCCCATCCCCGTCGGTTCGACTTCGCCCGCTATTGCTTGCTCGCCTTGTACCACTCGTTTACTTCCGTCGTGATTTGATCGCCGCCAAGCTTTTTCCAATCCTGAACGAACGTATCGAACGCGTCGATCGGAAGATCGCCCAGAATGATTCGGGTGAACGTCTCGTTCGTCAGCTTGCCCAAGGTCGAGCTCTTCTCCGCCATCGTTTCGGTCGGCGCTCCGACGAACTTGTTCATCATGAACCGGTCGGTATCCTTGTACTGCTTCATAACGCTATACACGCCGTCGACATCGTATCCTGCCGCCCACGACCACTGCTTCTGGTCCCCGTTCTTATAGGCCGCGATTTTGTCGTAGACGACTTTGGCATCGCCGGTCAACTCGGAAGTCTTGTTGTTCTGAACTCCATCCACGATCGCTAAATATTGATCCAAGTTCTTATTGGCCGGTTCGGGCGTGACCGGGGAGAGCTTCCATGCCCCTTCCGCGTCTCCGGGCAAGTAATATTTGCCGAACTCGGCCGTCTTGCCCCAGTTTTTCTCGATATACGCGTTGAACATCTTGATCAGCGCTTCCGGATGCTTCGCATCCTTGCGAACGGCCCAATACTGGTAAGTGCCGAGACTGATTTCCGTATTGGCCGGCTTGTCGTCGATGGACATCAACGGGTAGCCCTTCCATACCGCGTTCGGATCGTTGTCGTGATTGGACTGGAACGGCCATGCGCTCAACCACTGCTGGCCGTAAGCCAGACCAACTTTGCCCGCGGAAGCGGTCTCGGCCGCTTTCCCCCAGTCCTTGACTCCGAACTCTTTGTCCAAAAGCCCTTTTTTGAACATCGATTGCAACTCCGCCAATGCCGCTTTCGTTTCCGGCCGCGTGCTTCCGTGCACCAGGTTGCCGGACTCATCCTCTATCCATATGGTCGGGTAAGCATGGAAACCATTGAAGAAACCTTCCAACGAGGCAAAACCGCCGAACAGATCCTTCTGAAGCAGCAGCCCTACGGTATCCGCCTTATCGTTGCCGTCCGGGTCTTGAGTGCTGAACGCCTCGGCAATCGCGACTACGTCCTGCATCGTCTTAGGCTCGGGAAGCTTCAGCTTCTGAAGCCAATCCGTTCTTACCCATACGAACTGGGCCATATCGATCGATGAACGGGTATCCGGAATTCCCATTAGCTTGCCGTCGATCGTCGCCGCGTCGAATGAAGCGCTGCCGCCTTGCATCATCACTTCTTTGGTGAAAGGAGCGGCGTTCCGTTCGTACACGTCCCGCAAATCCATGATCAAGTCCGCTTCCTGAAGCTGCTTCAATTCCCTCGCGCCGACCTGAATGAATTCCGGCACGTCTCCCGACGCGATCGACACGTTCATCTTTTGCACGAATTGATCCGGTCCTTTGGCGATCCAATTGTACTTGAATTTAACGCCCAGCTGATCTTCGTACAGCTTCGACCACCGGTTGTTCTCGAACGTCTCTCCGGGAAGCTTGGCGAGAACCCCTTCGAGCGTATCGTCCGTTACGCCGACGAGAGCAATCTCGATCGGCGGATCGTACCTGTCCCCGGCGCTTGCCGTCGGTTGCGCGCTTGAAGCGCCTTCGCTCTGCGAAGCCGCCGGCGTATTCGACGGGCTCGCGTTATTGCCGTTGTTCTCTCCGCCCCCGCAAGCGCTGACCGCCAGCGTCGCCGCGCATACGAATGCGATAAATGTTGCTCTTGTTCCTCTTCTCATGTTCTCACTCCAAGTTCGTATTATGGGCCCTGATGTCATCGTAACGAATACCCCATACCCGGCGTAACGGGACTCTCTTTACTTTCTTGACCTTTCATGACCTGTTGCCGATGATGAGCTCTTCCCGGTATTCTTGAGGCGTTCGCCCGGTCATTTTCTTAAAGAACCTTGAGAAGTATGCCGGCGACTCGATGCCTACGGCAGCCGCGATATCGCCGATCTTGCGGTTTTCTTGCAGCATCGCGACGGCTCTCTCCAATCTGAGGTCCGCCAAATAAGCCGTGATGCTTAAACCCGTCACTTCCTTGAACAGTCGGGACAGATAAGAGGGATTAAAATAGACCGCCTCCGCTAACTCGACCAACGAAATGCCCTCATGCAGATGTTTCGACATATACTCCCGGACATATTGAATGACATCGAATTCGCCGTTCTCCTGCTTCTTGTCCAGCAGATCGAAGATCGCATTCGCCGTCTCCCGGAAAAAGCCGATAGCCGCTTGCCAATTAACATGACGTTCCGGGCTCGTCAATTTCTCCATGAAGCCGAGATCGCCAGCGAGCTCCCGCATCTCCCAGCGATTACTGGCCGACAGCAGCAGAAGCGAGAGATTGTAAAACGCCTCCATGCCGCTGCTATCGCGCAGAGATCCGTCTTGTTCGGCAATGATCCGACCGATTTCCTCCAGTCCCTGCTCGAACCGTTCCCGCTGCCCTTTCTCCAAATGGGTTCTTAACGCTTCCCATTTATTTCGATCTATTCGGACGCCGATAGGCGAACCCGTCTGCCGCAAGCTAGCGATCCCGCTCTCGGACAGGATGAATCCGCTTCCATAAATCATATGGCGAACAAGGCCTTGCCGAAGAAGCTCGTATTTATCGGCTAACTCCGCCCACGAAACGGTCCCCTCCGTCAGGACGGAGGATAGCGATTGGCCTAAATGATCTCGACAGAAAACCTGAACCTGATCCAAAGTTTCCATTAGAAACGCGGAAGGAACCGCTCCTTCCCCGCCGAAGCCGGAATCGGATTGTACAAGCCAACACAAGTTACCGTCGATCGTAAGGTGAACGCAACTCGCGTTTCGTTCCGTAAACGCTTCTGTGACGCTTGCGACGACCGCCGGCAGTGCGGGAATGCCCGCAAACGGGCTAGCGTTGACCGGCTCCCGAAGTTGCCGTTCATCCATGCGCGCAACGATCAGCCCTACGGATTCCTCCGGATTTAAGTCAATAGCCAGCTCGCGGAATTGACGCCGTCTGACCGTCGGCAGAGTTCTCTCCCCGCGAAGCAACCCAGACAAACATTCGTTGCGAAGCAGCGGAATCGCGGCGTTCATCTTTTCCTCCGCTTGCCGCATCAACCGTTCTCTTCGCGCGTTCTCCTCGATCTGGCGTACCGCCTTAAGGACGGTCTCGACAATGACGTCGTCGTCCTCCGTCTTCAGAATATAGCCGACCGCCTCGTTCTTCACCGCTTGATAGGCAAATTCGAAATCCGTATATCCCGTTAGGAAAATCACTTTGCATTCCGGCCATTTCTCTCTGATCTTCCCGTGAAGCTCAATGCCGTTCATGCCCGGCATCGAGATATCCGAAACGACGATATCCATCCGGCTGCGATCCAACCAGGCGAGCGCTTCGGTAACGGTTCCCGCCTTATACACGTCGAGCTCCGGCTCCTTCAGATCTGCCAGCAACTCGTATATCCAATCCAGCACGTGCCGCTCGTCGTCAACGATCAATATCCGATACACGTTCTCCACCTCCAACGGCTATTTTGACTTGTATCGCAAGTCCTCCGCTTTCGCTGGTCGAGAGCGTAAGGCCGCTATCCGCCCCGAACTTGATTCGGAGACGCCGGTGAATGTTGATCAGCGCCGTAATCTCCATATCCTGCTCGGACGATTCTTCGAATTGGTGGGCGAGACGCCTTCTTCCCGCTTCATCCAATCCCTCCCCGTTATCCTCGACCACGATGATCACAACTTCCGGATACACCTTGTAACTCACGCCGATTTGCCCGTCTTTCTCCTTATTCCTCAGTCCATGCTCGATCGCGTTCTCGATCAAGGGCTGCAAGATCATTCGCGGCACGTAATAATGCTGAATAGAGGGCGGAAGCGGTTCGAAGTCGATCCTCAGCCGGCTAACGAAACGCATAGCTTGGATATCCGCGTATATTCGAGCATGATCCGTTTCCTTGGCAAGCAGCACTTCATCGGCTCCGTTGCGCGTTACGAATTGAAAGAATTCCCCGAGCTTCTTCGAGAAAACAACCGCCCTGGCGTTGTCTTCCATCTTGACCATCCGATGAAGCATGAAGAAACTATTGTACAGAAAATGGGGGTTGATCTGGGCTTGAAGCTGCTTCAGTTCGGCTCTTTGCGCTAGAATCTTCTGCCGGTACGCCTGATCTATCAACACGTTCAAGTGCTTTACCGTCCTATTAAAGTGAGAATACAGGTAATTGAAATCGTCCTTGTTCCTCCGATGAATGCGAACCTTCAAGTCCCCTTCCTGCAGCTTGCCAAATGCGCGGATAACGGTTACGAGCGGCTTGTGAACGGACCGGTAAAAAGAAACGGAAAAGAACAGGATAATGAGGAATGCGGACGCCGAGAAAAACCAGAACCATTTCTGGTACTTTCGAACGGGTCCGAACACGGTATCCACGGTTACGGATTTAATCAATGTCATATTAAGCTTCGAAGAAGAGTGGTAGACGGCGAAGACGCTTCGGCCCCCGACATCCGCAAAGGACTTGCCCTCTCCGTTCGTTGGCAAAGGGGGAACTGCCGTTTGCATCGTCTGTACCTGCTTCGATACGTTCGCGCCGGCGATGATTCCGTCCTCGGCAGGTCGGAACAAGGCCGCAGTCTCGCCTAGCCCGGGTTGGGCGAGATAGGAGAGCGAAGCGTTCAATTGCGCGACGGATATGGTGACTTCGACGATAAATACCGGCTTCCGGTTCCTCGAATTCGGAAAGGGCGCGCGAAGCTTGAGATATTGTCCGTCCAATTCTGGCGCGGCCGTAAATCTCTGGCCTGTCCGTCCGAGACGCTCCGCGTCTTCCGTCCCGATGTTATCGTAACCGGAAACCCCCGAGACAAGCATGTCCGTTCCTGGTATGTAAGCCACGACGTCCTCTATCAGCTCGCTGCTGCTCTTGATCGCAAACAGACGCTGCTGCAATCTCGTAATGGCGCTGCGGCGCTCGGAAATTTTCATGATCGGGGATATCGTCGCCAGATTGTTGAGATTGTCGTCGTTAAGGCTGTCGAGCATCAAGATTTTCATTTGTTCGACCTTCGTTTCCAGATCGTTCAAGTAATACGCCGTCTGGGAGTCCATCGATTGATACACCTGTTCCTTGACCGCTTGAATGCCCCAGTTGTAAATCAGAAGTCCAATGACGTAGACGGGGGATAAAATGACGATAAATAGCAACAACATTCTTATGTATACGGAGTTTTTCCAGGGAATTCTAAATTTGTTCATCGAGGGGTCGCTCCTGCCTGATGCGATTCGTATAACTTCATATTATAATCGGTAATCGGCATTAGCGGATTAGAACAATGATGATTTTCTTGACTTCTGGTGCTCTATTGGACCGGATAATCTTCGTAACTCGATGGGTGCATGCCCCCGCCCGGCGCCTCGGCCGACTTTGACAAGGTTCCTGCGGCGAAAAAAAAGCGATCTCCGAAGGTTAGAAAAAAAACCCGAGATCGCCCTTATTGATACAATTACTTCTCCGTTTCGACAGTTGGTTCAGCAGGCTCGACAGATGACGAGCGATGATCCGTCGGCGTCCACCAGTTGCCCGAGACGACGATCATGCTGAGCAACCGCAAGTTGTTACCGAAGTAGAAATCGTCCTTCGTGGAAACCGCGGCATTGTAGTCCCATAATTTGTTGAGCCACTTCTGATTGGACGAATCGATCATCGCGCTTACCATTAACGGAGCGGAGAACGTAATATCCTCGTACGTAGCCAATGCTTTCGCGCCGTTCAGCTTGTAGCCCGCTCTGATTTTGCTTGGATTTTCTTTCGTTATTTTCCGAAACCAAGCATTAAGCGTGCTTAACTGATCCTTAGCGCGAGTGTCTCCCGTCAACAAATAATCCGTGCCGATGCGCCATGGCGTGCGGGAGGAGTTATAGTTGTAATCCCCATCGAATTCCGACTCTAGGAAATTCGGCTCCGCCGGAACGAATTTATCTCCCTTCTTCATCGCGAAGTCGGGCAATAGACCGGTTTTACGGCTATACTTGCCGTAAATGTCATTCACGACTTTATAAGTCTGATCGATAACGCGATCCCAATTCTTATCTCCCGTTACGTTGCGGAAATCTTTCATATGCTGCAACATGAAATCGGATGGACGCGTTGCGATGCCGTACTTCGGATCTTTATCATCAGCCCAGTCCGCCAGCTTCAACGTCCAGTCCGTTTGGTGAACGTCGCTTTTCATAACGGCTTCAATCGCTTTCTTGGCTTCGGCTAAATAATTGATCTCTCCCGCGCTACCCCACTGACGATCCGCTAGAAGCAAAGAGTATGCGATGTCGAGGTCTCCGTCGGTCGCCGAGTCCACTCCGCTTACGTCGACGATCGCCTTCCCTGTATCCCCTTGTTTCCAAGCCATTAAATCGGGATTAATTTCGCTGCGATGCGACTTGAAGTACCGGAACATGCCGTCGAAGACTTTCTTCGCGTCGCGGTCGTGCCCGGCCATAAGAGCGGTAATCAGCATACCGTAGCCATGCGCTTCGGAAACGGTCGTCGCCATGTAATCGACCTTCAGCTTCTCGTCATGCTCTTTTTCGAACCAGTTCCCGTCTGAATACCACACATAATATTGGACTGGCTCCGTTTTCTTCAAGTATGGATGCTTCTTGACGTATTTAGCTTTCCATTCGTCGTACAATCTCGCTACCGTTGCGTCCATTTGAGCTTGGCTAATGTGATTCGGTTTAATCGTCCCTTCGGTATATTCGACATGCTGCGGAAACGCTTTCAAAGCACCGTTAACCGCGCCGGTCGATTGCGTCTTTAAGTTGTCTTCTGCTATACTCTCCTTAACGACGGATTTGGAATCTTCATTGGCGGAGACGAGGCTTGCGAGATTCAACGGAATGATCAGCATAAATGCCAGTAAGAGTAATAGCGTCCTGCGGATCATGATTAAGCCTTTCATATGTATTTCCTCCTCTTTTTTTATATTTAAGTTAAAGCGCTTTAACTTTTGACCGACGAAAAGCCCTCATCGGAGCAAATTGCCTCCCTTCCTTCTTTTTTACGATGCATTGATGTTAATATATCACGGTCTACTCGTTCGTTCTCTACAAATCTCTTTAATCCGCAGCTCTTTTCTACGTATTTTGATCTGAATGATGTAATGCTGCCTATTCCTTGCTGAGGGGGACTCTATTTGGATCATCTATGCTACAAGTCCAATCCAATTCATATCAGCCGAGAGAAGACAACACAATGCGGACGATCCGAATTTCATCGACACGATGCCTACGAAATTCAATATACCGTATCCGGCAATCTTTATTCTTCCATTGAAGATAAAACCTATCAAACGGTCGGCGGAGTGCTATTGCTCATTAATCGGAACGACAAGCATCGATCGATGAACGCGAACGGTTCGGAATACGAGAAGGTGACCCTTCTGTTTCAGAAAGAAGTTCTCCGGTCGCTCCTGCAGGAGAATGAAGATTTCGATCCGTTGTCATGCTTCCGCTCCGGCTCTAGCGCGATTAAGCTTGGAGGGCGAGAACAAGATTTTATCGAGGAGCTCTTCCGCAAAATGATAGCCGAGCATCAGAAAAATTTACCCGGAAGCCATTATTATCGAAAAATCATGCTAGCCGAACTTCTCCTATTCATCAAACGCAAACTCGACAGCAGCCAGCGCTATGACCTGATTGAGTCCAATCTGGCGCACAAGGCCATCTCCCAAGCCGTAAATTTCATCAATCAAAACTTTTACCAAAGGCTTACTTTAGACGATGTTTCCAAAAAATTTTTTCTAAGCGCTTCTTACTTGAGCAGGACCTTCAAACCGGCTACAGGTTATACATTTATTGAATACATAAATACCATTAGGGTTAAGGAGGCGCGTTCTTTATTATCTAATTCTGAATTATCCATCTCCGAGATCGCCGATCGCGTCGGATATGCGAATTTGACCCATTTCGGAAGAGTATTCAAAAGCATCACCGGCTTCTCGCCTATGAAATACCGGCAAAAAAATCGCCTTTTTCTGAAAGACGGTCTTTTCCCATAGGTTAACGAACGCTCATGGCACAAGAGGCCGGAACAGCTCTTTCTCGGAGCGTTCCGGCCTTTTGTACGCATAGCAGCGCAATCACTTGGTGTGTCTATGCCCTCCACCCGACACCCGATCCTTCAAATCCGCGGCTTCTTGCTCGGTAACTTCATGAGGGCTGTATTTCGCTTTTTCGTACAATTCAAGTAAGTGCGCGCGTATATTCAATAGCCGTTTCCAGTAGGACGCATTCTTATCGTTGTCCGGCTTTGCCTCGTCGGCTTGCCATCTCTCGATGCCCTCCAGCGTTTCGGCCGGCGTAAGACTTGCGTTAAAAGCATACCCCTGCCCGATTCCGGTTACGACCGCTTCCTCGTACAGTCGGCGCACCTTCTCCGGGTTGCTTAACTGCTCCCAAGCCGGTTGCTTCCGTTGCCGACGAAACAAGGAATCGATAAGACCCGCACCCTTTTTCTTTCCTTCCCGGATACTCCTTCTTTCTTCCACGTACGGAAGCTTCTCGGCTTTCTTCTCCCGCAGCAACCATTCCCGAATGGATTGGAGAATCTTTTGCAACGTCCACGTCCGGTCTTTCCACAGTAACCGAATAAACCAAATGGCCCCGAAAGCGGCGACCGCGGTCATGATCCAGAAGAAAATGTCCCATAGAACGGACTTCTTCCCTTTTTCCTTGGTCAGCTCCTCCATTCCCGGCGGATTCTCCATCGTCTGCGGCGGAGGAATGAACCGATCCGGATCGATCCAGCTATTGTTCGGATTAATGACCTGCTTCGGCGTGAGCCATTGCTGTCCGTAACTCGCGGTTAACGCAATAACGACCAGCCCGACCGCAAGGAAGATCATCAGATATTTGCGGCTAGCCATCCTTACGGGTCTCGTCACGATCCCATCGTGAATGCCGGCTTCATTGATCAGGCTCCTGTTAAGCGCATAGAACCATACGATAACCCAGCCGACGGCCAATACAATAAATACGAGCCGGTCATCCGCCCAAGCTTCGTTCCGGGAAGTAAGAATGTGCGCGACGCAACAGACGCCGAACGCAAGCCCGTAGTTCCAATGCCGAAGCGTTAGAAATCTCCCTCTCCAGATCAGGACGCACATCCCTATGAAGACCGGAAGGTCGTTCGTATATCGTCCGATCCCGACCGAGAGCAGGACAACGAAAATCGCGATCATCGCTAACCTGCGCCATAACGGCGGGAACCGGTAAAGAAATAGACCCACAATAAAGAAACCGAGAATACCGGCGAAAGTGGCTAGCTTACCCGATATTCCTAAATTAACCGAATAGACTAGCCACAGGGGTAACCAGATCAATCCTTCAACGATAACGCGCAAGCTTAGCTTCCCAAGTCCTGGCGACCTTAATAGCGGCTGATCCATCACGCAGCCCCCTCCTTGCCCATAAGCAGCAATTGCACGGAGTTCCCTTGGCCCCGCAATTGACGAATCAATTGTTCCTGCTTCCGATCGACGAAAGCCGACAGGAGCATATAATTCATCCCGCGCGTCCGCTCGCCGATCAATTGTTCCAGCAAATACGACAAGCCCAGCGTCGTTTCCGGCAGGAAGCCAGCCATTGCCTCCAGCAGCGTATTCATGTGCGCCGCTCCGGACTTCGTCGGTGCCCGAAATACCGTTCCGGCGTTGCCTTCGACCATACCGTTGTAGATGAGGCCTGCTTTGCCGCCTCCGCTGATCATATACTGAGCCGCGGAAGCGGCATAACTAAGCGCTTCCTCGAAGCTATCCCGCGAAATGCGGACATTATGGGCGGAATCAAGCAGTTCCGCGTTCAAGATGATCGTCAAGTCATTGTCTTGCATGCTTTCCCGCTTATGTACAAGCAGTTCTCCCGACTTAGCCGTCGCGTTCCAGTTCACCATGCGGAAAGAATCGCCCTGTCTGTACGGACGGATTCCCGCGACGTAATAGTGATCCTCCATGATCGGACTGATCATGCTTCTCACGCTCTGCAAAAACTTCCTGGCATCCAAGGGAAAATCGCTTAACTCTTTTAATCTAGGATACACGACAATCTCGCAGTCCGCCGCCTGCGTAACCGATTTACCCGACACCCCTACGACGTCTCCTAGGGCCAACGTGAAGCTTGCGATGCGATACCGTCCGCGCTGCGGACATACGATCTCGTGTTTCCTTACGATTTCCGTATAAGAGGGAATGCTGAATACGCTCGCATGGTTCTGCAGTTGATCCCCGCGATTGATCGCCATATGCGCTTCCCGGTTCTTGAATACAAGCTGCGCGGGAAGCAAAGACTCTACCCGCAGCCATGGGAGCGGGAGACGCTTGCGATTCGCAATCGTCTCTTGCATCACGACCGTTTGACCCGCATAGATTCGCGACGAGCTGAACGTTCGGTCATAGGTGACGGCTTTAAGCCCGAACATAGAATAAACGAACCGTTGGATCAAATAAAGCAAAGTCATTATGATCACGACCCAGACGATGACCGCCATCTCTACCTCGACTCCAATACCGCTTCGGTCGGAACGGGGATTCCCGCAACCACGGCGTCCAGCAACCGGTCGGCAAGATTCGTTTCTCCGCGGAAGGTGTCTTTAAGAATGATCCGGTGAGCGAGAACCGGCTTAATTAACGCCTTCACGTCGTCGGGAAGCACATAGTCTCTCCCTCGAAGCAAAGCGCGCGCTTGGGTTGCTTTTACGAGCTGCAAGCTTCCTCTCGGGCTTACCCGAACGAAATATCCGGATGATTGCGCGTAGCCGTCACGATCGCGATGATGTAACCGTAAACCTCATCGCTTATATATACCGTAGGCACGAGGCTCTGCAACTCCATAATTTCTTGTTGGCTTATGGCTGGTTCCAACGTATCTAACGGATTGCGACCCGTAAACCTCCGCAAGATCGCCAATTCCTCATCCGCCGTGGGGTAACCCATGGAGACGCACATCATGAATCGATCCAATTGCGCTTCGGGAAGAGGAAACGTACCGTGATTATCGATTGGGTTCTGAGTTGCGATAACCATAAAGGGAGTTTCCAACGGGTACGTCACTCCGTCGATCGTAACCTGCCTCTCCTCCATGCACTCCAGCAAGCTGGATTGCGTGCGCGGCGTTGCGCGGTTCAATTCGTCCGCTAACAACAAGTTCGTAAATACGGGACCTTGACGCAGTTCGAAGCGACCGGCTTGTTGGTTATAGAAATTAATGCCCGTTACATCCGACGGAAGCAGATCCGCCGTAAATTGGATACGGCGCATCTCGCAGGCCAATGATCTGGCCAGGGTTTTCGCGAGGAGCGTCTTCCCCGTTCCCGGAACGTCTTGCAAAATCAAATGTCCTGAAGATAATAGTCCGATTAGCAGTTGCTCTAGCACTTGGTCTTTCCCGATTACGACGGAACCTACGTTGCTGGCAACAGCCGAAAGCTTCTGCTGCAGGATCTGTTTATCCACGACAAAAAACACCCTCCTCCGTTTCCTACATTTTAACAATAACGGAGGGGGGTGTGAATGGCGAGAATTACTTATTCGATAGGGGCAGATCCCTTATATTCGTTGAAAGCGTTTATGTCGAGCTACCGGTCACGCCAAGGCTTGAACTCTTTGCTCCTGCGGCTCGACGGATCGGGCGCCGCTTGTCGGCGAGAGAACGGGGGTTTCTTCCGAAGGCTCCTCCGCCAATCCGTAAGGCAAACAAAGCGGAGCCCCCGTACGCGGATCCGGAATAATATCGGCATCGATATTGAACACCTCGCGCAGCATCTGCGAAGTCATGACCACTTCCGGATGTCCTTCGTATAATACCGTTCCGTCCTTCAACGCGACGAGATGCTGGGCGTATCTCGCGGCATGGTTCAGGTCATGCACGACCATGATAATCGTACGTTTCTGTTCCTTGTTAAGCTTCTCCAGCAAAGTCATGACTTCCATCTGGTGAGCCATATCCAGGAACGTCGTCGGCTCGTCGAGCAGCAACACTTCCGTTCCTTGCGCCAAAGCCATGGCGATCCACGCGCGTTGACGTTGACCGCCGGACAAGTGGTCTACGGGTCTGCCGCTGAACGTCGTCATTCCCGTTGCATGCAATGCCCAATCGATCATGCGGTTGTCTTCCGCGGACAGATTTCCGAATCCCTTCTGATGCGGGTAACGCCCGAATGAAACGAGTTCCCGCACGGTCAAGCCCTCCGGAGAAGACGGATTCTGCGGCAAAATAGCCAGGTTCTTGGCTACTTCCTTCGTCGGTTGACGGTGAATGAGCTTGCCGTCCAAATATACGCCGCCCTGCACGGGGGTAAGTATGCGGGCCATGGACTTCAGAATCGTCGATTTGCCCGATCCGTTCGCTCCCACCAGCGCCGTAATCCGGCCGTCCGGCACGCTTAAATTCAATTCTTGCACGATTTGCCGACTGCCGTATGAAAGGGATAACTGATTTGTATTTAACCGTGACATCGTTGCAATCATCCTCCGTTATGAACCGATCTCGATATACTTCCTCGCTTTGAATGATAATGGTTCTCATTATCATTGTCAATGATAAATCTTCGAGCTTTACGTGTAACGTTAATATTTCCCTAATAAAAAACCGACTCTCCAATAACACTTCCCTTTAATAATAAAGACATTCGAAGTAAAAGGTGGCGGAAGGCGAATGCAGTTGCTTCATAAGATCGGAGGAAATCCCATCATAGCGGCCGTTCGGAAAACTGAGGATTTAACGACTGCCTTGAACAGCCCCGTTACGAACCTATTCTTCATGGGCGGCACGTTAAAGGAAATCGAAAGAAGCGTCAAACTCGCTCGGGATGCAGGCAAGGGAGCATTTATTCATATTGATCTCATCCGCGGGTTATCGAGCACCGATCGGGAAAGCGTGGAGTGGGTTGCCGAATACGCGGGGGCGGATGGAATCGTTACTCCTAAGGGACACCTAATCAAAGAAGCGAAACGACTCGGCTTATTCGGAATATTGCACTTGTTCGCGATTGATTCCGGCGCTTACGAGAACGGATTAAAGCTCTGCAAGCAAATCGAGCCCGATGGCGTCGAACTCATGCCCGGAGTCATCGACAAGGTCATCCGCGGGTTTGCTCATGAGCTGGAGAACACGCCGATCGTGGCCAGCGGGTTGATTCAAACGCCCGACGAGGTCGCCGCCGCTTTATCCGCAGGCGCAACTTCCTTATCCGTCAGCGATCAGACGCTATGGCATTTGAGCTTCGATCAAATCCCGGATTAGATTTGATATAAAGCGACGATTCTTTTAACACGAAGATAACAAACACGAGATAACATAAGAAATGTAGTCGGACAATCGTCCGCAGCATTCCACTAACTTCATATCATAACGATTTTTGTTTAGAGTGACGACCAAGAGAAAGCTCTGAACGACAATCATACGGGCGCAGTGTCTGTATGTATTGTTGTTCGGAGCTTTTTATCATATCCGAGGAGGAAACTTCAATGATTAAGTTATTTACAGGATCGCGCTGGAAGGCTATTGGTTTGCCTTTCGTCTTCCTTGCCCCCGCGCTCGCGCTTTACGCGATTTTCTTCATTTACCCGTTTGCGTTCACCTTTATCTTAAGCTTCCAACATTGGGACATGATCGGTCCGGATAAGCCGTTCGTCGGCTGGGACAATTACGTATCGCTGAATCGGGACGAAGTGTTCTGGAAGTCGCTTAAGAATACGTTCCTCTACATGTTCATGACTATGCCTTTATCGTTGATAATAGGCTTCCTGCTGGCATTGATTCTGGAAAGCTTGATGCGGGGACGAGCTTTCTATCGATTCGTGTTCTACCTTCCCGTTGTTTCGTCGATTGTCGTTATCTCTATTCTATGGAGCATGATGTACGACCAGCAGCACGGCATCGTTAATGAACTGCTAAGCGTGTTCGGTATCGAAGGCCCTAATTGGTTGTCCCAAAGTTCGACCTCCTTGTGGGCGGTCGCAATCGTCGGAATATGGAAAAGCTTCGGTTACGAGATGCTCCTGTATATTTCAGGTTTGAAGGCGATTGACAAAGGGCTATACGAAGCGGCTTCCATCGACGGAGCGGGGCGGTTACGGAAACTTGTCCATCTCACTCTGCCTCTCTTGTCTCCTATCACCTTGTTCATCGTCATCATGGGTATGATTTCTTCGTTTCAGAACTTCGCGCTGATCAAGATCATGACGGGCGGCGGTCCCAACAACTCGTCGAACGTACTGGTCTATCAACTATACCAGGAAGCCTTTCAATTTTTCAGTATAGGCAAGGCTGCCGCTATTTCCATTCTACTGTTCTTGATCGTATTGGCCATAACCGTCGTACAGCTAAAAATTTCCCGTAAACTCGTACATTATTAATTCGACGCAAGGAGGCTCGCGCTATGATTCGATACCGCAAACTGACCGAGGAAACGGTTAAGCAACTGCTGCTTCTCGGCCTGGTAGGCTTGGTTCTGCTTCCGATCTTCTGGATGATCTCGATCTCCTTGCGTTCGGAGGAATACGTCTTCTCTGGTCACTTGCTCTGGACGGGCCCGATCCATTGGGATGGGTACAAAAAGGCGCTATGGGACATCCCGTTCTTCGATTGGCTGGCGAACAGCTTGAGAATCGGCGTATTGCAGACGCTTGGACAATTATTTATCGGGGCGTGCGCCGCATTCGCTTTCGCCTATTACCGTTTTCCGGGGCGCGACATTCTGTTCCTGTTCGTGCTCATGACGATGATGATCCCGATGCAAGTCACGCTAGTCCCGACTTATCTCATCGTGAACCAGATGAACGCGCTGAATACTTTTTCCGGAGTCATCGTGCCGCATCTGGCTAGCGGTTTCGTGATCTTCCTGCTTCGTCAATCGTTCCTGACCCTGCCGAAGGAGTTGGCGGAAGCGGCTACGATAGATGGATGCGGCCCCCTTCGGGTCATGTGGAACGTGTATGTTAGGCTGTCCGGAACGATTCTGTGGACTTTGGGAGTTCTTTCGTTCTTAAGCAACTTCAACGAATTCAACTGGCCTCTGCTCGTTCTGACGGACTCGGAGAAAATGCCTTTGCCGCTCGCCTTTCAATATTTCCGAAGCGAAACCCAGATGGAATGGGGGGCCACCATGGCGCTCGCTACCTTATCTATGATCCCGGTGCTGATCCTCTACCTGATCGCCCAGCGTTACATTGTTGACGGATTCGCTCAAAGCGGCGTTAAAGGTTAGCTAGCTGCTTTGAATAATATATAAATCCAAAGAAAGAGGAGAAATCAAAATGAACAAAGCTTGGATGAAATCAGGGTTATTGCTTATCTTGTGTATCGCTTTGACGGCGTGCGGAGCAAAGGCGGACAATGCCGGCGGTGGTTCTGCCCCGTCAACGTCAGCTTCATCAGAGGCAACCGAACCGACCAACGGCGGACCGGTCGAGATCGAATTCTGGAATATTCTTAACGCGGACTTATCGAAATCGCTCGTCGACGCCTACAACAGTTCGCAGAACAAAGTCAGGGTCAAAAGCGTCTTCGTTCAGAACAGTTACGAAGGAATCGTCGAGAAACTTCAAGTTCAGGCGGCGGCCAAAAAATTGCCGGATGTCGTCACGAACGGGTTACTGTATACCCGGTTCGCATCGGAAACGATTCACGCCGTCCCGCTGGATACTTTCATCAAGCAAGAGAAATACGATACTTCCGACTTCTATCCGAGCATGCTGAATCTGGGTAAGAATGGGCATGGGCAACAGATCGGGTTTCCTTTCGGGATCAGCACCCCTGTGCTCTATTACAATGCGGATCAATTCCGCGATGCGGGTTTGAATCCCGATTCGCCTCCGCAAACTTGGGAAGAGCTCCCCGAAATCGCGAAGAAGCTGACTCGGAATGGACATTTCGGCGTCAATATGGCGATCGATTTCGGCTGGCTGTACCAAGCGTTAATGGAGACTTACGGCGGAAGGATGATGTCCGCGGACGGCAAGTCGGTTGGACTAGACTCCGAAGCCAGCATTAAAGCGGTTCAAACGATCGTCGATATGGTAACGAAGGACAAGTCCATGCCGTTGCTGCAAGGAACCCAGCCTTTCGAGTCGATGGCTAAAGGCGACATCGGGATGCTCGTGCATACGACCGCCGGTCTTGGAATGATTGCGCCAACCGCCAAATACGATCTGAGAACCGCACCCTTCCCTACCTACCAAGGTAAGCAAGTCGTTCCGGCCGGCGGCTCTAATCTCATGATTTTCACGATAGATAAGGCAAAACAAGAAGCGGCTTGGGACTTTATCAAGTATTTAACGGACGCGAAGCGTTCGGTTCAAATTTCGACCTCCACCGGTTATATGGTCAGCCGCGTCAGCGCGTACGAAGATCCCGACTTGCAGAAATTCCTGGAGGAGAAACCGTACTACAAAGCGACATACGGACAGTTGGAGACCATGGTACCTTGGTTTAACTTTCCGGGCACAGGCGGTACCCGCGTGCAGAAGATCATCGCCGATCAGATTCAAGCGGCATTGCAAGGCCAGAAATCGCCCGAAGAAGCGATGAAGGAAGCTGCCAAACAAGCGAATTCGCTAGTTCAATCTTAATAAAAATCGGAGGCTGTACCCATGATGACGCATAAAATGATAATCGACGAAGAGAAGCTCAACACAAGCAAAAGACCATGGTTCGGCGAGCTTCCAGCTCCGACCGGAGACGACTACGACTTTGCGATCCTTAGCGACAGAACGGGCGGAGCGGTCTACAACATGTTCGAGAAAGGACTTGAAGCAGCCAAAAAGCTGAAACCCGAGTTTATCGTCTCCATCGGCGATCTAGTCGAAGGATATTGGACCGACGAGCAAGAAGCGCACGAGGAATGGGACAAGATCGACGGATTGCTGTCGGAGCTCGGGATTCCGGTATTTCAAACGGTAGGCAATCATGATTACGGAACGGAAACGATGATCAAAGTATGGCACGAACGCAAAGGCTTGGACTATTATGCGTTCCGTTACCATAACTCGCTATTCCTTATCGCCAATACGGAAACCGAGTTATTGCCAGTATCGGAGCAGATGGTCGAGCGAATACAAACGTTAAACCGGCATCTGATCCGGAATCCGCAATCGTCGTACGGAGACGCTCTGCAAGGAACCGACCAAGAAAGCGCGTATGCCGGATTCGAAATGACCGAAGACAACTTGATCCATCCTCATCTCAGTCACGAACAAATCGATTTTTTCGAACGAGTATTAGCGGACAACGAAGACGCGGAGTGGACATTCGTCTGCTTGCACCAACCGGCTTGGAAAAAAGCCGATCCTATCTTCGAACGACTTGAAAGCCTGCTGGTCAATCGCCCATATACCGTCGTATCCGGTCATGTACATTACCTTGAGGTAACCGAAAAGCAAGGGCGGCAATATATTCAAATGGGCAAAACGGGCGGGATTCATTGTTTCGAAGGCAAAGGAGACGTTCATCATATTTTATCCGTGAAGGTGCGCGACGGCGTTCCCCGGATCGAAGTCGTGTTATTGGAAGGAGAAGGAGGGGTCGATTCGCTCGATAACTACATGAAGGAGAAAGCAGGACAACGATAGAATGGAGTTTGCCGATGAATCGCGTAATCGAGAAAAATACGAAGGCGTTGTTTTTCGACCTGGACGGCTGTATCTATTATGGCCGGAAGCTAGCCGAACGCGCGAACGAATTACTGGAATTGCTTCGATCCGGCGGCATCCGAATCGGGTTCATCACGAACAATTCCAGAGAAGACGCCGCCGAAATAGGCCGAAAGCTATCCGGAATGGGCCTGCGCTTGAACGACGAACAAATCGTTAACGCAACCGAAGCCGTGGCTAGCTATTTGACCGAACGATATGGACGCGTAAACGTTAAAGTCGCGGGGAGCGAGAGCTTGCGAAGAGCGATTGCCGGCCAAGGACATCGGCTTCTTGAATGGGAAGCGCGGGAAATCGCGGATACCATCGTCATTGGAAGGGATACCGAATTCGATTACCGACGGCTTCAGCGGATCGTGGACGAATCTTTCCGCGGCGCCCGGCTTCTCAGTACGAACGCGGATCGTTCGCATCCCGGCGAAGACGGAAGAGTGATCCCGGAGACCGGTTCCCTAATGGCTGCTATCGAGTCGATTGTGGGCTCCTCCGTTAAGAGTATCGGCAAACCCGACAATTGCTTGTACGAATTAGCCATGAGAGCCTATAAGCTTACCCCTTCGGAATGCGTCATGGTCGGAGATAATCTCGCTACGGATATCGCGGGCGCTGATCGGATCGGGATGAAATCGGTATGGATTCGTCAATCCGGTTCGGACTTACAAGACCGCCTGCCGATTAAACCTACCTTTACCGTCGGCAAGCTATCGGAATTGTACGAGTTATTGTTATCCGAACGGGAATACTCCGATTATCGAGTATAGCAGCGTTCTTGCGGATTGCAAAATAAAAACCGCCTCCCGCGAATTGCGGAGGCAGTTTTTATTTATTCACGAAATCAATCGCCAAACAAGTCGCCGAAAACATCCATCATGCTTTTCTTTTTCTTATATTTCGGATATTGGGAATGGCCGTGATGACCATGCTGCGAGTATTGCTGTTGCGGTGGGTAACCCTGTTGAGGCTGCTGATAATTCTGTTGTTGAGGCGGGTAATTCTGCTGAGGCTGCTGGTAGTTCTGCTGAGGCGGTTGCGCGGCTCTCGGCGCTTCCTGTTTAGTAGAGTCCCCGTAGTACCATTCGTTATAGTCTTGGCGGACTTCCTTGACCTCTTCCATCAACTTGTCCAATTCTCCCCGATCGAGCCATACCCCCTTGCAGCTAGGGCAGATATCGATCAGAATTCCGTTCTTCTCTACTTCTCTCATACGAGTTCCTTCGCATACCGGACAGTTCATTACGCGTTCCTCCCTCATTCAATAGCTTACCCTATTCTATTACGGAAGAAACGCGGTTCAGGTTCCTTGCATTTCATGAACCTATCCGCGCTTGGCTTTATTACATGTCAACCGATAGGTTCGCCCGTAGCCGCGGGCGAATCTCACGATATTCCGAATCATCGATGGATCGTCAAGTTTCGTGAACGGACAAGGATCGGGTCTCGTATTCACTTCGAGAATCCACGCTCGATGCTTGCGATCCACGGCGATATCCAACCCCAGCTCTCTCATTCCGGGATAAGCCAGCGTGAACCGGCGTGCCGTTGAGTACGCCAAGCGGTTAAACTTCTTGAGCAAGCGCAAGGTCGTCTTCGGACCGACCGTCCGCCGCAGCAACGATCGCGCGCCGTGAATGCTTCCTCCTTGACTCCCGTTCGTCACCGCCTTGCCGGGATGCGCTACTCGAGCTGCCGTCCCCGTAACTTTCCATCCGACCTTTCGCCCCTTTTGGATCATGACTCGGAAATCGATCGGTCTGCCGTTATGCCTCAAGACGTGAATACCTCTCTGTACGAGATACTCCTTCCTGCCCATCCGAGGAAACAGCCAACGGTACATGGCGCCGAAGGTGGCGAACGAACGCCGACTCATCCCCGCCTGAACGGTCCAGCCTGCGCCGGTTCGATCGATGCGCATAACCCCGATTCCAAGGGACCCCGACACCGGCTTGACGTAAACCATTCGATAGCGGTTCAACGATGCCATCAGCGTTCCTTGCGTCAGACGCCGGGTAGCGGGAATATGGGCGGCTAACGCGGGATCCCCGGCTAACACCTTGGTCTTAATCCACTTGCTGGACACCGCGGTCTCATTACTCATTCGTATCACCCGTTCCTCTCTTGGCAGAATTGGTATGGCTCATAGCATACTGTATGGCTATCCGCACAATAAGGAAGGGCTGTTGTCTACCCGCAAAAGAAGAACCTGCTTGGATCCCGTACATATAAATGAATAACATCCTTAGACGGCTAGAATGGAGGGAGATCGCGTGCGCGAAGATCGGCTTACGCGGAAAATTCGGCAAGTTCTCGACGTCTTCCCTTGGTACGCCCGGATGCTCGCGGCGGAAGGCGCGGATATCCGGACGGCGCAATCGCTGCAACTGCTACCTTTAATGACGTCCGAGATGCTGGAACGTTATTATTATCAATCCGGGCCGCCCTTCGAGCCCCGGGACAACATGACGTGTTACCGTACCTCCGGAACGAGCTCAAGGCGCCGGAAAACCATTTACTACTCCGCGGAGGACGAACGCCGGTATATTCGGATCAAAAGCGGGCTTTTTAACCGGATTATCGCGCCGTTCGGCATAACTACCGCGTTATCCGATATGGGTACGGGCCACGCGGCCAGCACCGCCCCGGAAACCTTCGATCGCATCGGCATCAAAGTAGATACGATCGCTTTCCAGCAACCGATCGAAGAGCATCTAGAACGGCTGAGAACGCTACGTCCCCAACTCCTATATACGATGCCATCCATCCTCGATCGTATTTTGGCCGCCTCCGCGGAGGATCCCTCCTCCTACGGCATTCGACAGGTGGTGCTCGTCGGAGAGATCGCATCCCCGGCGTGGCTTCGAAGCGTTGCCGAACGCCTGTGGCTAGCGCCGGAGAGCATTACCGACACTTACGGCTCGATCGAGATCGGCACGATCGCGTACTATTCGCATGAACACGGAAGGTATCTCTTCGCCGAAGGCATTGAGGCGGAAGGAATCCCGGCTCAGGCTTTGTACGACGATATCGAGCCCCTTCCAGAGAACGAATCCGTGCTCGTATTAACTTCTTGGGCTCGCGATCTATTTCCCGCGATCCGCTACGTGACGTACGACATCGTGCGGGATTTACGTCCGATCGTCGTGAAGGGGCAAAGCCGGATGAGCTTCCAAGCCATCGTCAGGCGAATCGGCACGGAACTGAAGCACGGAGAGAAAATAAGCGTCTACGATATCGAGGACGTCGTGTACCGCCACTTGAAGGAGGCGACCGTGCGCGTCCATGTTCAGTCCAACGCCCTAACGGTGCATATCGATAGCAAGGACAAGACTCCGGAAATCTATGAGCGTATCGAATTGGAATTGCAGGATCGTATACCGGAGATCGGCATTATGATCAGAGGCGGGCTGCTTCACGCTATACGCGTCGTTCCGTCGGAGATTTCCTACGACGCTCGCGTCCTGAAACACAAGAGAATTTTCTACGACTGAGGGGAGAACTCTGACTTATGGCCACGGATATGGGCATTATGGACGGGATGTGCCGGACAATCGGCCGCACGCCTCTCGTTCCTCTTCGTCGCTTGTTTCAAGATGAGCCCTACCAGGTGTACGGCAAGCTCGAGATGATGAATCCCGGCGGAAGCGCGAAGGATCGCCCGGCCTTGTTCATCGTCCGCGAAGCGATCCGATCGGGGGAAATCCTTCGCGACACGACCGTCATCGAATCCAGCTCCGGCAATATGGCGTTAAGCTTGGCTCAAATCTGCAACTATTTGGGCTTGCGCTTCATCTGCGTCGTCGACCCTAGGACAACGGAGGCTCATCTGAGATTGATTCGATGTTTGAACGGAGAAATCGAGAGAGTCGAACATCCGGATCCGGTCAGCGGAGATTATTTGCCGGCCCGTATTCAACGTGTTCAAGAACTTCGGCAGCAAATCGGAAACTGTTATTGGACGAACCAGTACGGCAACCCGAACAACTATAGGGCGCATTACGAGACGACGATGCCGGAAATTCTGGAGCAGCTGTCTCAGGTCGATTATTTGTTCTGCGGAGTCAGCTCGTGCGGAACGATAAGGGGCTGCGCGGAGAGACTTAAGGATAGCGGGCTGCCCACGCGGATTATCGCCGTCGACGCTCAGGGGAGCGTCATATTCGGCGGGATGAAGGGGCCTCGACAGTTCCCGGGTTTAGGCGCGGCGCTTCCTCCTTCCATCAATCGCAAAGAATTGATCGACCGCGTCATCTACGTGTCGGAACGGGAGTGTATCGAAGGCTGCTTGGATCTCGTTCGGCAAGAGTCGATCATGGCCGGCGCTTCTTCGGGCGGCGTTATTGCCGCTATTCGGGCCATGCGCGATGACATTCCGGATGGCGCCGTATGCGCGGCTATCCTTCCTGACCGCGGTGATCGTTACATGGATACGGTATATGACGAGGAATGGGTGCAGCGGCATGTCACTGGCGCATGATGAAGGGCGGGCCGAAAATGATTTACTTAAATAACGGGCATATCCTCCGGATCGGGATTGATTGGTCTCTGTTGACCAACCGAATAGAGTCGACCTTGCGAATGTTGGATACGCCGGAGGTCGTCCAGCCGCTAAAGCCCTATTTGCGGTTCAGAAACCCCGCCAACCGAATCATCGCCATGCCCTCCTTCGTCGGCGGGGATACGGAGATCAGCGGCATCAAGTGGATCGCCAGCTTTCCGGGTAACGTAGCGCTCGGCAAACCCCGCGCGCACAGCACGATCGTCCTTAACGATCCCGCCGACGGAGTGCCCATCGCGATTCTGGTCGGCGGCGTGCTCAGCGAGCTTCGGACGGCAGCGGTCAGCGCGGTCATGCTTCGGCATTATTTCGCGTTAGAACGCCGGAGGAGCTACAAAGTCGGAATCATCGGCTGGGGCCCGATCGGGCGCCGGCATATGAAGATGCTGTTAGCGTTGTATGGCGACCGGCTGGACGGCGTGCGATTATTCGATCTTAAGGGCATTGATTCGTCGTCTCTAGATTCACGAATGCAAGCTATGACGCGCATTGCCTCCGATTGGCAAGAAGTTTACCGGAATAGCGACATCGTCTTCACCTGTACTTCCTCGGCAACCCGCTTTATCGACGAACTCCCTCCTCCGGGCTCCTTGCTCATGAACATCTCTTTGCGCGAGTATTTGCCGGAAAGCCTTCACGCCCTCAAGACTATCGTCGTCGATAACTGGCAAGAGGTTTGCCGCGAAAATACCGATATCGAGCTGCTTCATACGCAGACGGGATTAACCGAGGCCGATACCGTTACTTTGCGGGATGTCGTATACGGAGGGGCTTTGAAGGGCGTCGCGGCCTCCGAGCCTATTTTCTTCAGCCCGATGGGCATGGCCGCTTTCGACATGACCCTCGCCGCCTATTATTGGCGGGAAGCGGAGCGGCTCGGCATCGGAGTTAGATTGGAAGGATAAAGTTAATCTAGCATCGTTGGATCGTCGTTGGATAAGAGCAACTTTTTGATCCTCGTTGGATAAGGGTATCTAGTGATCGTCAGTTGGATCGTCTCCTTCATTTCGGATTCCGCCCGAGTTTTGATACACTAGTAGAGGAAGAATCATTGAAGGAGGAATATCTATGATAGTCGCGATCAATACGATAAAAATCAAATCCGGTCACGTTGGAGAAGTCGTCGAAAGATTCAAAAACCCGAAGGGCGTGCAGCATGCGCCCGGTTTTGTCCGTATGGAGCTGCTGATCGAAGCCGGCGAGGAACATGACGAGCTCAAGGTTTGCACCACTTGGGAAAGCCGCGAGGCATTCGACGGATGGGTGAACAGCGACGCGTTTAAGCAGGCTCACGCCCACTCGCGTCCGAAACCGCCCGAAGGAGCCGCTGCCGGCGAACAGCCTAGCCACGGCGGTCAGCCTGCCCATGGCGAACAGCCGAAACCGGGCTCGGGCATCATGCTCGGCGCCAAACTCAGCGTTCATGAAGTCGCGTTCTCCTTCCCGGGGGAATAAGGATAGCACACGCACCGAGCGAATCTGTCGGCACCCTCTCGTCACCTGTGCCGCATTGGGGGCGGGATAACGTTATCCAGTAACGTTATTGGTCGTTGTCGGGGTCGGATGAGCTGCAATAGAGTGATCCCATAACGTTAACTCTGAGCAGCTGACTCGAATCGCTCCTCACCGAGGCAAATAGCGTTATGCCGTAACGTTATTGCCCTTGTCGGAGCCGGTTGAGCTGGAATAAAGTGATCCTGTAACGTTATTTGCTTGAGGGTCGGTGCAATAACGGACGCACTCAAGCAGCCGCCTTACCCGCCCGATCCATACCCTCCAAAACCAAAACAGGCGAGATCCATCGAATGAGATGGAATCTCGCCTGTTTTATTTACGCCAGCCTTCTCACTTCGCGTTCTTGTTCGCGGCGATCTGCTCGGCAAGCTCGTTGAGCTCCGTCCAACGCTCGAGCAAGCCGTCCAGCTTGGTTCCGAGGCGTTGCTGCTCCTCCGCAAGCTCCTGAAGACGAACGGAGTCGCTGCTAGAAGCCTCCATTTGCGCGGCGACGGACGATATCGCTTCTTCCGTTTCCGCGATCCAATCGTCGATCTGCTCGAAGTCCTTCTGATCTTTATAGGACATCTTGAGCACCGGCCGTTCCTTACTCTCCGGCTTCGCGGACACCGCTGCGGAAACGGACGCATTACCCTTCGCGGGAGCGGCCGCAGCCGCTTTCGCCGCTTCTTGCCGTTCCGCGAACGCCTGATAATCGGAGTAGTTGCCCACGTGGTGCGACACGATGCCGTCGCCCTCGAACGCAAGAATGCGATCGACGGTGCGATCAAGGAAATAGCGATCATGGGAAACGGTAACGACGACTCCCGGGAAATCGTCCAAGTAATCTTCCAGGACCGTCAGCGTAGCGATGTCGAGATCATTGGTGGGCTCGTCCAGGAGCAGTACGTTGGGTGCATTCAACAGCACTCTGAGCAATTGCAGCCGGCGTTTCTCCCCGCCCGACAGCTTGGAAATGACCGACCACTGCATCGAAGGGGAGAACAGGAACCTCTCCAGCATCTGTCCCGCGGATATCGTGGAGCCGTCCGAAGTTTTGACCTGGTCCGCCCCTTCACGAATATACTCCATGACCCGAAGCGATTCGTCCATCTCTTCGTGCTCTTGGCTGAACCAGCCGAGCCTCACCGTCGTGCCGAGCTCCACGGTTCCTCCGTCGGGCACAAGTTGGCCCGCGATTAGCTTGAGCAGCGTCGACTTGCCGCTCCCGTTGCGTCCTACGATTCCGACTCTATCCTCCGGTACCGCAATATAGCTCAGATCTTTGATCAGCGTCCGATCGCCGAATCTTTTCACGAGATGCTCGATCTCGATAATCTTCTTCCCGAGCCTCGAAGAAGCGATCGACACGTCCATCTTGCCCGCGGCCGCTTTCGGCCCTTGCTCCTTCAGCGCCTCGAACCGATCGATCCGCGCCTTCTGCTTCGTCGACCTGGCTTGCGCTCCGCGGCGAATCCATGCGAGCTCGTTGCGCAGCAAGTTCTGGCGTTTGGCTTCGCTGGCCGCTTCCCGCTCGTCCCTCTCCAGCTTTAGCTCCAGAAACCGGCTATAGTTCGCTTCGTAGAAGTAAGCGCGGCCTTGATCGAGCTCGATGACCCGGTTGCTGACCCGGTCAAGAAAATAACGATCATGCGTGATCATAAGCAAAGCGCCTTTACGCTTCTGAAGCATGCTTTCGAGCCAAGCAACCGAATCGTTATCGATATGGTTCGTCGGCTCGTCGAGAATAAGCACGTCGGAAGGCTGAAGAAGCGCCGCCGCCATCGCGACCCGCTTCCGTTGTCCTCCCGAGAACGTCGATACTTTGTCGTCGTAGTTCAGGATGCCAAGCTTCGTGAGCGCGGTCTTGGCTTCGCTTTCCAATTGCCAAGCCTCCAACTCGTCCATCCGCTGATTCGCGGCAACCATGCGCGCTTGCAACCGCGCGTCCTCCGGACTCCGAGCCAACGCCTCCAAAATCTCGGCATAGTCGCGAACGGCTTTTAACTGCGGAGATTCCCCGCCGAGCACATGCTCCAGAGCCGTCTCGTCGGGAGCGAACGCCGGATCCTGCGCGAGCATTCGAAGCACGACCGACCGGCCGATCGACACCTTACCGGAGTCGGCGGGCTCCAGTCCCGCGATCACCTTCAGCAACGTCGATTTTCCGGTGCCGTTTACGCCGATGATTCCGACTTTATCTCCGGTTTCGATACCGAACGTTACGTCCTCGAACAACATTTTATCGCTATAGCTTTTCGATATATTTTCAACGGATAACAAATGCATATCTCATCTACCTACTTTATCGCTAGAATACGGAACTACTCCCCGTATCATATCATAAAAATCCAACCCGCTTATTTCATTCTAAACGCGCGTACGAAATAGATGGCTAACGTTCCGAAGAGGACACCCAAAATAATCGGCAAAGACCATAACCCTAACCCATCCCCGTAACCTTTGCCTACTTTTACGGATATCCATGTGATGTAGCCGAATAACGCAACGACTTCAAGGTTTATCCAGCCTAGCAGTTTCCTTGCCAATAAATATTGCGCTGCCGCGTTCTGTTCCGTAATCGGAAGGGGATAATTATAAACATGCGGGAATTTGGACAAAACGGTTAATCCGCTATACAAAAGCAAAGAAACGATCGGAAGGATAATCAGCGTCCACTTGCTCCCCCACCCGTCGACTTGCCCTTTGCCGTTGAAATGAATAGGAATTCTGTCCGGCATATCCGTCCATTGCACACAAACGTAAACAATCGACCAAATCATCGCGATAAGCGTCGCCGCACTGAGCATTTTCTCGAGTCCCGTAACCGGAACGTTAAGCTTGGGTTGTTGCTTCTCCACATTCATCATGCTGCTAACCTCCGGAAAATAAATGCCATGTACTAACTATATCCTTTTTTCGGGGAAAAGGGCTACTCGCTTGAGTGAAATTGTGTAAATCGTGGAAAACTAACCATCCATCGTTCCTATTCCAGCCTGTTTAAGTTGGCCACCTATGTGGTTAATATTGATTACTATGACTATCGGAGGGTTCAGCATGATATTCAAACATATTCTAGTCCCCTATGACGGCTCTAAATCATCCGCGAGAGCGTTGGATAAAGCCATCGAACTTGTTAAGGGAAACGCCGCCACACAGCTCACCGTTGCGCATGTCATCAATCTTCAGCCGGTTGTCCTTGCGGACATGACCTTCGCCCAGCCCGATGCCTACCAAGATCAAGTGAGGGAGCAAGGTAACGCGATTATCGACAAGGTTAAGGAAATTACGGGGGATTTGCCATTGTCGGACGTGGTCGTACTCGCGGGTTCTCCAGCTCAAGCGATCATCGATTATGCCGAGAACAGCGACTGCGATCTCATTGTCATGGGCAGCAGGGGACTAAGCTCCTTCAAGGAATTGATGGTCGGCAGCGTCAGCCACAACGTCATCCTTCATGCGCATATTCCGGTTATGATCATGAAGTAAATTCTGATCAAGAAAGCGTCACAAATATAGCGAAACTGCGCACGGAGAAGTTCATCTTCTAACGCTTGCGCTGTTTCGCTTTTTCTTTTTCTTTTTCTTTTGTTGTAGCCAAAAATCCGGTTGTATGGACTTGACTTGTAAATCCGCAAATTCTCGTTTACACTAATACATAGATTTACGATGCATAGATAAACGACAATATGAGATCGAGGGAAAAAGTTATGAAAATCAATAAGGAACTCATGAAGGGCAGTACCGTCATCCTCATCATGACGCTACTCGGGCAAAAAGATATGTACGGGTACGAGATAACCAAAGAAATCGAACGCAAATCGGACGGCGTATTTACGCTAAAAGAAGGAACGCTGTATCCGATCTTGCATACGCTTGAAGTCGAACGGTTCGTGGAGGCGTACTGGAACGAGGAAGGCGGCCGGAAGCGCAAATATTATCGGATTACGGAAGAAGGACGCAAGCAGCTTGGCGAGAAACAACGGGAATGGTCTTTGTTTCGGACGACTGTCGAGCGCGTCATCGGGGAGGGGCACGCATGAGCCACAGCCTAGAACGTCACCCGGAGGTCAACGCCTATCTCCATAAAATATGCGCGCAAGTAAAGGCCAAAGAAGTGCACGAGGAGATTAGACACGAGTTGCTCAGCCATCTGGAGGAACTGACCGCGGAGAGGGTTGCGCAGAGCGGTATGCCGGAAGAAAAGGCGATGATCGAGGCGCTGCGGCACATGGGCGATCCCGAGCAGGTGGGCAAGCAACTACATACCGCGCATAAGCCTAAGCCCGAATGGGGCGTCATCGCTTTGGTTGCCGGAATGTTTCTAATCGGACTCGTATCGATGTTTACGTTGCGCCTTTCCGTAGACGGCATGATCGACCGCAAACTTGTTTACGGCTTCGTAGGTGTCGCGGTTATGATCGGGCTCTATTTTGTCGATTATCGCAAACTGATTCGCTACTCCTGGGTCTTGTACGGAGCGACATTGCTGCTCATGGCGGCGGTTCATTGGCAAAGCGTTCAGGTAAACGGCGTTACTCAGTGGCTTCTCTTAGGTCCGTTCAACTTCAATGTGTATGCGGCTTCGCCTTATTTGCTCCTTATCGCCATTGCCGGCATGCTGCAGAGAAAGAAACCCGCAGCGCAAGGCTTGCGCGAGGAAGCCGTAGAGCTTGGGAAAGACGCCGTCTTATTCATGCTAATTCCCGCGTTATTATACGTACCGGCGCCCGCTTTCGCCTATTTATTAATTTATGGCTTTGGTTTAGCCGTTCTTCTGCTGGTATCCGGGAAAATGAAGCTATTGATTACTGGATTGAGCGCGCTTGTTCTTATGACGGTTCCGGTACTTCTTAACGGGTCGTTCGATTATGAATGGAGCAGATTGAGTGCGTTTTTGAATCCGGATACGCATGCGCAGACAGAAGGCTACTTGGTATTACGCTCCGTGGAAGCTATTCAATCGGGCGGCATGTGGGGGCAAGGCTTCGGCATCGTTAATGATAAGTTGCCCTTAGCGTCGAGCGAACTGTTCTATTCCTACTTGGTTTACAACTTCGGTTGGGTGTTCGGTATTGCCGTCGCCTTGCTTGCGTTCTTGTTCGTCGTAAGGATAGCTCGTATGGGAGCCAAGCTTCAAGACTCTTATGCCAAAAACCTGGTGGTCGGTTTGATAGCGGTACTGGGCATTCAATTGGCATGGAATTTGCTGATGTGCGCGGGATTGCTGCCAATACTCGGGCTGAGGCTGCCGATTATGAATTGGAGCTCCGGCATGGTGATCGAATTGGCGGCAGTCGGTCTTATTCTTAGTGCATATCGACGCAAAGATATGTTCGGAAGCTCTTATCGGCCTCAACCGACCAAGGTCTGATGGAGCTTCTCGCAAAAAGTCCATTATTGAAAATTTTGTATTTCGTTGCTATGATTAAGTCACAAATCAACTATGTGTCACTGGCGGAACATGGGTAACCATGAGGGAGCGCATAGATATCTAGCCGTACGCCTGGGCAGAGGTAAGGGGAGAGTCTTCCCTTGCCTCTTTATGTTTTGATCCGAATAGAGAGGGATGATGAAATGTTGCCGGAAACATTGATTTTGGATGGGAATCGGGTCGCGACAGACATCAAAGAAAGCTTGTCGGGGGCAATCCAGAGTTTAGCGAAAAGAGGAATCGTTCCTTGCCTAGCGACTATTTTAGTCGGTGACGATCCTTCATCGGCTACCTATGTAAGGATGAAGGGAAACGCATGCAAGCGACTCGGTATCCAATCAATTCGATTAGATCTTCCTAAGGATACATCAACGGGTGAATTAATCTTAGCTATTCGTAAACTCAATGCCGACCCCAACGTTCACGGAATATTGTTGCAGCATCCCGTTCCCCATCAAATAGACGAAAGGGCCGCATTTGAAGCTATAAGCATTGAAAAGGACGTAGATGGAGTGACCACTCTGGGATTCGCTCAAAACGCCTTCGGTTTCGCCGACTTCCCTTCCTGCACTCCGGCAGCGATCATTGCGATACTAGACTATTACAATATCTCAATAGAAGGAAAGCATGCTGTCGTGATCGGGAGAAGCCCGATCCTTGGAAAACCCGTATCCATCATGCTCTTAAACCAAAACGCGACCGTGACGACATGCCATTCCAAAACAACGAACTTAGAAGATATTGTCCGTTTAGGCGATATTGTAGTAGCAGCGGTCGGTAAGCCCAGATTTGTTAAAGGCGATTGGATAAAATCGGGAGCAATTGTACTGGATGCCGGTTACAATGAGGGGAACATAGGGGATGTCGACTATGATGGTTGTTTGCTTAAAGCTTCTGCGATTACTCCCGTCCCCGCAGGGGTCGGGCCGGTAACGATAGCCGCATTGCTCAAGCACACCGTTGCAGCCGCTGAAAAATTAGCTAAATAGCAAACATCAACAATAAAAGAGGGTTGGCCATGTCCAACGGAAAGCATGGCCAACCCTAAAACGATAAACTCACTTGCTCATATTGCTGCGATACTCGCTCGGAGTAATGCCCTCTTTCCCCTTGAACGCGCGGATGAACGTATTCCGGTTGTTAAAGCCGACGGCCTCCCAGATGTCGCCGATCTTCCGCTCGGATTGGGCCAGCAGTTCTTTCGCTTTGCGGATTCTAAGATCGAGCAGGTATTCCTGAAAGCCTACCCCGAGCTCTCTCTTAAGCAACCGGGACATATATTGCGCGGAGGTGTTATATTTCTCGGCCAACATCTCAAGATGGATATCCTCGTGATAGTGCTGGCTAATGAACGCTTTGAACGACCCGACGTCGAACTTGTCCTGGCTCTCGCCGCAGACGGTCGCGACATTCTCGAAGTAAGCGAAGATCGATTCCGTAATCTCGTCGACGGAAGGAGACTCGTTGGACAAGATGAAGCCCGTATACGATTTGCCGATTTCTCCGTCCAGCTCCCTGTCCCGCTGCTTCAGAACCTGAAGCCCTATCATGTAGAACCTCATATACAATTCGCGAAGTAACGGGGCGGTGATCCCGGCGGACAAATTGTGGCCGATAATCTGCTTCAACAGACCGTGCAGTTCCTCTTTCTTGCCGGACAGAAGAAGATTGAACAATCGGTTCTCGTCCTCCTTGCTTAACAAGTATCTCGTTACGTCGTGCTCATTGTCCGCTTCGGTGAAAGTATAGACCCGTTTCCCGTCGAACGGCGAGATGCGCCAGAGCGCCTTCATCGCTTCGATGTACGATTGCCGCATGCCCTTATATCCTCTGCGCACGCTTCCGATGCCCGCATGAACCCTCAGGAAGTCCTCGTCCTTGCGGAACAGTTCCACGATATCCTCGCAATACTTTTGATATAACACTTGATCGGCCCCTTCGGGAACGTTCACCAACAAGCAGAACAAATGCGAATCCATCTCCAGCAAGTAACAAGGATAGTCCATCGGCAGCAAGGACGTCAGCAATTTCGTTAGCATTCTCGACGAATCGTTCTGAAACGATTCGTTGAAGGAATCATAGAACGGCTTGCGAAAGTTGAACTGGAACAAGGCGATCATGAAATGATCGTTCTCGAACGAGAAGCTGCCGTTCTTCTGGTAGGCCTCCACGCTGACGTCGTCGTATAGGTAATTGTATTTCAGCATTTTCACCAAAAATTGCTCGTTCGCGAGCGGGAGCGCATAGGAAAGCTGCTGATTCAGCGTTTGCACGTTGTTCATGATTCGTCCGATTTCGTCGTTCAAATATTCGAATTCGTTCATGGAGCGTTTGCCTTTCGTCTGAGGTCCGTTCAGGCGATCGACGAGCGACTTAATCGGCGCGTACAGGTTTTTGCTGAAGGCAACGGACAGAATCAAGCTGAGCAGCAGCGTGAAGATCGCCGAAACCCATCTTAGTTTCTCCATATTGCTCAGACTGCTGCGGATGTCGTTCTCGGGTACCCCGGCAATCATGACGACGTCGTTATAGAAGAAATTCGTATTGAGGGTGACGACCCTCATTTTTTGTTTTTTATAAACCGCTTGCGATTTGGAATCGGGAGCTTCGAGAAGGCTGCCCATGAAAGCCTGCAACTCCGGATTGCGAACGAAATCCGGCTCCGACGAAGCGAGCATGGTCCCGTTCTTGTCGGCGATGAACAACACGCTGCCCGGCGTGAGCTTGTAATCTTGCAGCAGTCGGACGATGTATTGGGCATTCAGATTGATCACGTACAGATTGTTGGACCAGTACTCGGCGATCTTCGATTGAACGATAGGAATAATGACCTTGCCTTCATTACGTTCCGATCCGCTGGTCTGCGATGGAGGCAATATGGAGAACAGCTTGTAACCCGAGCTATGCGTTTTCCAGAATTCGGCCGGGTACTCCTCGAAACGATACACTTTGTCATAGAAGTAGGATGCCGAGTAAGTCCCCTCGTTGCTGATGATCAAATCGTCTTTGCGTTTAAAGATATAGGCGCTGTCGATAGAGGAGTCGATGTATTTAATCCGCGCCAAAGAGCGAACGCTTTGGCTAATATCTGCGTACTTGGCCGTTCCCTCGGCATCCCCTTCCCCGGAGAAAACGCTTAGAACGCTCGGATCGAGCGAAAGCAAAAAGTTGGATTGGTAAATACCCTCGAACAGATGGTTAAGCGAAGCGGCCACGTTGGAAAGCGAACTGTCGTAATTTCTTTCGATTCGGGTTTGAACGTATTGGAGATACACGTTATAGGTCACGAAATTAATGATTTGAATGAGCACGGAAATCGAAACGAACAAAATAATGAAACGGAAGAAAATGCTCCGGAAGCTTACTCTCCACATATTCGCCAACCGCCCCATGCACATTTCCCCCCTTTCAATAAACAGAGCCTAGAAACAAAGGGTATTATGTACGCCGCGCGCCGTCAATAACCTCATCCGCCGCTAATCCAAATAGGTAGAAAAGTGTTACATTGTCCGTTTTTGTGACTTCCGGGAAGTAGAATCGTGTGACATCGGAGCGAGATTGGCCGTAGGAAGCCGCTTTCGGATGTGTTTGGATAAGGGAAGACAAAACCGAAGGAGGTTGGTTATGCGGGTGAGTCCCTACTTCAAACGCTACAATCACTACTATCTCATGCTCGTGCTGCCGATCGCGTATTTCCTTATTTTCAGATACGGACCGATCGTAGGCAACGTGCTCGCCTTTCGTAAATACGTACCCGGCGGCTCGATGTACGGGGAGGAATGGGCCGGGCTTCGATACTTCAAGATGTTCTGGAACGACCCGACCTTCTGGGCGGCTTTCCAGAATTCGATCCTGCTCAGCGTCCTGAATCTGGCCATCACGTTCACGCTTCCTATTCTGTTCGCTCTGCTACTGAACGAAATTCTGAATAAGAAGCTCAAGACGATCATCCAGACGATCTCTTATTTCCCTAACTTCGTCGCGGTCGTCGTCGTCGTGGGAATACTGAAGGAAATTCTCTCGCCGACGAATGGAATCGTGAATTCCTTCCTTGGACAGTTCGGAATCGATCCGATCTTCTTCGTGAACGAACCGGGCTGGTTCCGCGCGATCTACATTTCGTCGGACATTTGGCAGTTCATGGGCTGGAACGCGATCATCTATACCGCGGCGTTAGCATCGGTCGACACCCAACTGTACGAAGCCGCCGAAATGGACGGCGCGGGAAGATGGCGTCAAACGTTCAGCGTGACGATTCCGCAAATTCTGCCGACGATATCCGTCGTGCTCATCATCTCGCTCGGCTCCATGCTTACGCTCGGTTTCGAGAAAGTATTGCTGCTCTATACGCCGAGCAATTCCACGACAAGCGACATTATCGATACTTTCGTCTTCCGGATGGGCTTGCAGAACAACAATTACAGCTATGCGACGGCCGTCGGCTTATTCGGCGGATTGATCGGGCTCATGCTCGTATCGGCGGGCAACTATATCTCTAGAAAAATATCCGGCTTTTCTTTGTACTAATCAAAAAATGAGAGTTCAAAAAGTCAGCTTTTTCAGCACCGAGGCTGGTCGTTCGCCTGACGGAACTGCTCGACCATGTTTCCGGGAAGGTTGGATTCAAGATTCGATGTCGAATCCGCTCCTTGCATAACTTCGGATCAAAAGACGACTTTATGAACTCCCTCTAGAAGGAGGAAAATAAATGCTGTACCGCCGTTCTAGCGGCTTCAAATGGTTCATGGCTTTCAATTCGGTCGTAATGCTCCTCCTTGCGGCCTCTATCCTTGTCCCGTTCTTGCATCTACTGTCGGTGTCATTGAGCGAATCAAATGCCGTAGTGGGAGGCAAAGTCGGCTTATGGCCCCAAGGCTTTAACTTGGACTCTTACTTTCGCGTCTTTCAACATCCTAGCATTCTGGCCGGCTTTAAGAACTCCGTTATTCAGACGGCTCTCGGAACCGCGATCGGCCTATTCATGCTAACGATCTGCGCTTATCCGTTATCCAAGAGAGCGTTGAAAGGCCGGAAGCTGCTCATTCTGTTCATCATGTTCACGATGTTCTTCAGCGGCGGACTTATCCCGACTTACATGCTTGTCAAAAGCTTGGGTCTGATCGACACTATCTGGGCCATCGTTCTCCCCTTCAGCATCACGCCTTATTACTTGCTGCTGATGATGACCTACTTCCAAGGGATTCCCGAGGAAATCGAAGAATCCGCCATGCTGGACGGCTTGAATCCGTTTCGCATTCTCGCGCAGATCATCCTTCCGCTCTCCAAACCGATTCTGGCGGCCATTACGTTGTTCCTCGTCGTGTATTACTGGAACAACTGGTTTAACTCCATGATCTACTTGAACAGCACGGATAAACATCCGGTCATGATGATCGTTCGCAATATCATTGCCGGATCCGATCTGGCGGGCAACGTCGGCCAAGTCGGCGACACCGGGAATAACATCTCTTCGGCTTCTCTCAAGGCGGCGGCCATTATGTCGACCACGTTGCCTATTATGCTCATTTTCCCGTTTACCCAGAAGTATTTTGCCAAGGGAGTCATGCTCGGTTCCGTGAAGGGCTGATTTCCGTTACTCTCGCAGGCCCAGCCTGAACAGCTTTTATGATAGATTTATACCAACACAAGGGAGGCAGTTGCACTATGAAAGAGGTACAAGGCGTAAAGAAAAGCAAGTGGCTGGCCGGAGGACTCGCGTTAACGCTGGCGATGACCGCCATCTTATCGGCATGCTCAGACTCGAATTCAGGATCGAACGCGAAGGAAACCGGCGGTGCGGCATCCGCGGGCAAAGGCGGCGACGAGCCGATTACCATCTCCATGATGTACGACGACAATCCTTCTTACCCCTACAATGCGGCTTGGCCGGTGCTCGAGCAGTTCCAGAAACTCGCGAACGTGAAGCTGGACATCCAGCCTACTCCGGACGCGGATTACCAGAACAAACTTAAGATCGTGCTCAGCTCCGGCTCCGCCCCGGATCTCGTCAGTTACGTGGAGCATCCCGTCTATATGGAATTCGCCCAAACGGGAGTATTCCTGCCGATCAGCGATTATATGGACAAACTGCCGAACCTGAAGGAAAAGCTCGAAAAATATAAAATATCCGAGGAAATCGACAACTGGACGTTGAAGGACGGCAAGCTGTACGGTCTACCGTTCATGTTCGAATCGGCGATGTACAATACCGCTCCCGTCATCCGCGTCGATCTGCTCAAGAAACACAATCTGCAAGCCCCGACAACGATGGACGAGCTCTATAACGTGTTGAAGAAATTGAAAGAAGCCGACCCGAAAGGTTATCCGATGGCTAACCTGAACGGAGCGCTCGGACTCATCAATCTGTCGGGAGCGGCTTGGGGAATCGGGCCCGCATACAACGGATTCCTGTATAACTCCGACAAACAAGCGTTCGAATATGCCTATACGAGCGATAACTACAAACAGTATGTCGCCTTCTTAAGCCGCCTGATGAAGGAAGGATTGGCCGATCCGGAAATCTTCACCTCCAGCACGGACCAATGGAAACAGAAGATGGCCACGGGACAAAGCGTGTTTACCTATACTTGGATCAGCGAGCTCGGCCAGATTAACGCCGACGGCAAGAAGAACGTATCGCCCGACTTCGAGCTTGCCCCGCTCCCTCCGATCGCCGGACCCGGAGGCGTCAAAGGACCGTCCGCTCAACGCATCAACTTCGCTTACGTCATTCCGGCAAGCGCGGCTAAGAAACCGAACTTCGACAAATTGCTCGAATACGTAAACTGGCTGTACAGCGACGAAGCGATCAATCTCGGTACTTGGGGCATCCAAGACGAAACGTTCGTCGAGAAAGACGGCAACCGCGAATTCACCGAAGCGGTGAAAAGCAGCGGCATGATCCAGAAAGCGTTATGGAACGTCGGCGCGTCCAACAACAACTTCACGACCGTATTTACGTACGATTGGTTCTCCAAGGTGTTGAACAACCCGTTAGTCGATTCATTGACCGCGGAAGCCAACGCTAAGAATTGGTTCCCTTCCGTTGCGAAGGTGCCTAAGCTGACCCCGGCCGACAAGGAAGAAGAAACGATGAGAAGCACGACCGTACACGACTTCTTCATGAGATCCCAAGAGCAATTTATCTATGGTAAGTCTACCGTGGAGAAGGATTGGGACGGTTACGTGAAGGAAATCAACGACAAAGGCGTTACTAAGCTTCTCGAGATTTATAACAATACTTTGAAATAATAATCGATCGTTCATTCGGATGGGAATACGCCGGGAAAGCCTTGCTTCAACGCGAGACAAGGCTTTCCCGGTGTTTTTCTGACGGAAAACGGCGCATGGCAAACCAAGGAGGTTACGGTAATGAAAGTAGGCATAGAGCTGCATCACGGATATTTGAAAGACGAACATATGCCGGTCGAACAAGTGCTCGAGAAGGCGAAGGCGGACGGCTATGAGGGAGTTTATTACAAATCCCCGATCTACGTATCCGTGAGCTTGGACGTCGGCGTGCTGCGGGAAGCCGCTTCTTGCGCCAAGAGGCTGGGAATGTTCCTTGATTTCGGAGTCGGCAGAGTGAATCCCTACAACGCGACGGAATCGCCGGAAATCTGGCAGCTCGGCGGAGGGGATTATATGCTGGCTATGGAGAAGCAAATTCACGCCGCCGCGGAGATGGGCGCCCACGAGCTGATCGGCGTCACGGCCGGTTGGCGAGGAGGCCACTCCGGTTACTTCGTGAACGATCGCTTCCGCACGGACGTCGCTTGGGAGGAGCAGTTGCAGGCGACCACCCGATTCTTGAAGACGCTGGCGCCTGCGCTAAGAGATTCCGGTTCGCGCATTAATCTCGAAACGCACGAGGAGATCACCTCCTACGAGGTTCTAAGAATGATCGAGGAAGTCGGAGAAGACGTTCTCGGCGTCGCGTTCGATACGGCCAACGTCTTGTCCCGGGCCGAAGATCCCGTCGCGGTCGCCAAGCGGGCCGCTCCCTATATCCACCAGATGCATGCCAAGGACGGCATCCTTTATTTTTCCGACAACGGACTTGTGCGCCAGTTGAAGGCTTCGGGACAAGGCATCGTCGACTACCCGGCGATCTTCGCGGAGATAGGCAAGGTAAACCCGAATTTGCACGTTCAGGTCGAGGATCACAAAGGACTCATGCATATGGACATCTACGTGGAGCAATGGAGGGATGTTCATCCCGACCTTAGCCTGGCGGAAGTTGCCGAGCTCGTCCGTTTGGCCGCGATATGCGAGAAGCGGATTGCTTCCGGAGAGTGGATGAGTCCGGAAGTCTACGAGGCGATTAGCTATTGGGATGAAATGGACGAACGCTTGGACGCTTCTCGCAAGTACCTTCAGCAAGTATTGAAGGACTTAGGACTGAACGGTTAAAACCCTACGAAGGTTTGGAGGTCATTGGAATGAATAAAGAAATCAGAGTGATCGTCATCGGAGCTCATCCCGATGAACCGGACATCTACGCCGGCGGGACCGCCGCGTTGTTCGCGGAGATGGGACACCGGGTGAAGTTTCTGTCGCTAACGAACGGGAGCTGCGGACACTATGCGATTAGCGGCACGGAGTTGGTGGAACGGAGAAAAACCGAAGCCGTTAATGCAGCGAGCAAACTAGGAATCGACGAGTACGAAGTGCTCGATACGCCGGACGGGGAGCTGCTTCCGACGATTGCGGTACGCAACGAAGTGGTCCGGCAAATTCGCCGATGGAGAGCGGACGTCGTCATTACCTTCCATCCGGAAGGAGGCGCCCATTCCGATAACCGGTATGCCGGCAAGGTCGTTAGCGATGCGGCCTCCTTCGTCGCCAAGACCCCGAACGCGGTACCAGACGTCCCCGCACTAAGCCAAGGGCCCGTCGTGCTTCTGATGCCGGACTATTCGATGAAACGCCTTTATTCGGCGGATATCGTCTTGGACATTGAATCCGTTCTGGAGAAAAAACTTCTAGCGTGCGATGCCCATGCGACTCAATTCTATGAATTCACCCCTTGGCAAGCCGGATTCCTTGACCAGGTTCCCGAGAGCTGGGAAGACAAACGAGGGTTCCTGCTGAAACATTGGGCCGAATTCATGGTCGTCTCCGAAGAGATGAAGCCCGCTCTGAACAAATGGTACGGCGCGGAACAGGCGGAGAGCATCCGATACGCCGAGCCTTTCGAGATCGCCCATTACGGCCGTCGTCCTAACGACGATGAGATGAAAGCCCTCTTCCCGATGCTCGTTCGATCGGCAGAGCGTTGAACCGGCAGGAATCATGCTGTTAGCCGCAGTTGCCGCTCTCATGTTCGTCCTCCAGACTTTATGCTTGAAAAGACTGCCGGAGTTGAGGTCCAACCGATCTCTGTTCGGATTAATCTCCTCGTACAGTACTTTGATCGCCATCGGTTCGCTTCTAGGGTGGGCAATCGGCGGTTCGCCCACGATCAGTTCGGGAACATGGCTATTCGGAAGCCTGTACGGGGCGGTCTTTACTTTAACCATGTTCTTCTACACTCGCGCCATGAATACCGGTCCGTTGTCGTATTCGTCCTTCTATTTTTCCGTCAGCCTGATGGTTCCCGTAATCGCCAGCATGACGCTGTGGCAGGAAGGCGCGGGCCCGACGAAGCTGGCGGGGTTGGCCTTGTTCCTGCTCTCGTTCTACTTCATTCAAATCTACGGAGGGCAGTCGGGACAAGAGCAACGGGCGCAGAGAAGTTGGATCTTCTACTGCCTGCTCGCTTTCCTGTTTAACGGGCTCATTCCCGTGCTCGCTAAGGCGCATCAATCGATGCTCGACGGACGCGAGGCGATGGAATTGATGCTGGTCGGCTTCTTGGCCGCAAGCCTCTGCTCCGCGCTCGGCTGGATCGTAGCCGGCCTGAAACGGAAGTCGGTCGACTCAACCGTTCGCATTACTAGGAGCACCCTCCTCATCGTCGTCGGAGTAGGCTTAACGACCGGAATCGGGAACGCGTTAATGACTTATCTGTCCGGCCGGTTACCGGGAGCTTACCTGTATCCTTTCGTCAACGGCAGCATGATCGTGCTGCTTACGCTCGCCTCCGCCGTCGTCTTCAAAGAAAAGCTGACCAAGGGCGGCGCGCTCGGCATTCTGACGGGAATCCTGGCGATCGTCGCCGTAAATCTATAGCCGTGAAAGTCCGTAAATCGGAGGTATCGCAATGCCTAATATCGCTATGCTCAGTTGTTGGAACCACTATCATGTCAAGAGCTTCGTCAGAGATCTGGCCGAATTTCCCGAAGCGACGATCATCGCCGTCTGGGATGACGACTTAGCGCGGGGACAAGCCTACGCCGATGAATTCGGAGTCTTGTTCGAGCCGAATCTCGCGGCGCTCCTGGCACGTTCCGATTTGGACGGCGTCATCGTCGACAGCTCGACGGAACAGGCCGCATCCCTGATCGAAATCGCGGCCAAAGCCGGCAAGCATGTGCTCGCCGATCAAGTCATGGCACTATCGCTGCAAGAAGCAAACCGGGTTGCGGATTGGATTCGCCGCTCCCGCATCCACTTCGCGATCGATATGTCGCTAAGACGTTGGCCCGTCAATCTGGCGGCCAAGAAGGTTGCCGATACGGGAGCGATCGGCGAGATCACAAGCGTGCGGATTCGAAATGCCCACGACGGCGCTAGCGGCGCCGTCCCTCTCGCATCCCGATTTCTGGATTCGGGCTATGGCGTATTTACCGATCTTGGCGCTCATTGCCTATACCTGATGCGGTGGATACTGGGTCAACCGCTTGCCGTCACCGCCGTTACCGCTAGCTATACGGGCCATGCGGCCGAAGATAACGCGGTCAGTATTTTCGAATATGCCAATGGAACTCTCGCCATATGCGATACCAGTTATGCCGCGGACCAATCGCCCTTCTCCATCGAGCTCTACGGAACGTCGGGAAGTTTCTTGGGCAGCGGGTCAACGGGCGTGCATCGCAAGCTACTGCGATCTTCGGATAGCGTAGTTCGCGCTTTCTCACGGGATTCCCACTCGGACGCGCTGCGGAAGGCGGCCACGATGCCCGAAGCCGGCGAGTCTACTCTTTCCTTATGGCTAAAGGCGATTCAAGGTGAAGAGAGCGGGTTATCCACGGGCATCGAGGAAGGAATCGCGCTTGCCGAAACCCTCGAAGCGCTCTATCTCTCCGCGCAATCTGGCAGAAAAGTATACTTGAAGGACCTGCAGCGATAAGAAAATCCGTCAAAGCACGAACTACGGCGATGTGAAGAGGCTTCGATTATGGTAAAATGGCGAAAAATGGGATTAAGGCAAGGAGGAAGGCCGATGGAACACTTTTTATTCAAGCAGTTGGCTTTCGTAAGAGGTCAAACCTTCAAAGCGATGGAAGGAGTCTCGGAGGAAATCGCGGACCGGATTCCCGAAGGATTTCGAAACTCGATTCGATGGAATCTGGGACACATTTACGTCGTCCTGGAACGGTTCGCCTTTCTTCACGCGAATCTTCCCCTACTTCTGCCCGAAGGGTTCAAGGAACGGTTCGAATCCGGCACTTCGCCGTTAACGAGCCAAGTATCCTTTCCCGCGCCGAGTCTGCAACAATTGGAAACCCTGTTGAAGGACCAACAAGAGCGGATTCGCGAAGCTCTCGCTCCCCGTATTCATGAACAAATCAGTCCGCCGTATACGACGTCCGCCGGAATGACTCTGGGGTCGATCGATCAATTTCTCAGCTTTAATCTGTACCATGAAGGCATGCACCTCAACGCCATCAAAAATTATAAAAGGCTGCTGTAACGCCAAGAAACCCTGACAGGCTATTGTCAGGGTTTCTTGTTTATAATGGGAATATCACCAGCAACGGAGGTACGGAATCATGTCGGCTAACCCTTTCCAAGTTGAGCCTGGCCCCGTCCTCAGCAAGCGCTCCCTTAACCGGGCATTGCTCGAACGGCAGATGTTGATCCAGCGCAAGCAGATGTCTGCTCTGGAAGCGATAGAGCATCTGGTGGGGCTGCAAGCGCAAGCTCCTAACCCTCCTTATATCGGATTATGGGCTCGCCTTGCCGACTTTCAACAGGCGGAATTGTCTAAGCTGATCCAGTCCCGACAAGCGGTAAGGATCGCGCTCATGCGCTCGACGATCCACCTCGTCTCGTCCCGTGACTGCCTAGCGCTCCGCCCTCTTCTGCAGCCCGTTCTCGAACGCGGCTTGCGAGGAAGCTACGGCAAACACCTTACGGCCATAGACCAAGAGGCACTCTCCGCGGCGGGACGGGCGCTCGTCGAGGAGCGTCCCCGTACTTTTCAAGAGATCAGCGCCCTTCTAGCCGAGGACGAGCGGTGGCGCGACCTTGATCCTTCCGCCATCGCCAATATCGTGCGCACGCATATCCCGCTTGTTCAAGTGCCGCCGCGCGGGCTTTGGGGAGAAAGCGGCCAAGCCGCCCATACTTCCGCGGAGACTTGGCTTGGAACCGGTCTTTCCGTCGATTGCTCTGTCGATAGCTCAATAGAAACGATAATCGAAAGATATTTGGCCGCATTCGGCCCGGCTACCGTTCAGGACATGCAAGCTTGGTCCGGCTTGACGAAGCTTAACGGCGTGATCAGCCTTATGCGGCCGCGTCTGCGAATCTTCCGCGACGAGCACGGCAAGGAGGTGTTCGATCTCCCCGATGCTCCGTTACCCGATCCGGACGCGCCGATATCCGCGAAATTCATGGCGGAGTTCGATAACGCTCTTCTCTCCCATGCCGACCGAAGCCGCATCATCTCAGAAGACGACCGGAAGCGCGTGTTCACGATTAACGGAATTATTCGCTCTACATTCCTGATTGACGGCTTCGTCCAAGGAATGTGGAAGATTACCAAGGAGCGCGATACCGCCACTCTCGTCATCGATCCCTTCCGGCCGCTCAGCAAGAAAGATAAGACGGAGTTAGCCGCGGAAGGAGTCAATCTGCTTACGTTCGCGGCAGGGGAGTTCGCCGTCCATAACATCCGTATTAACGAACCATTATCTTAAGCTATCCGGCTTGGCACTGGGGATTGATCGCATATATTCGTCCGGCGTTTTACCCAAATATGCTTTGAAATCCTTAATGAAATGCGCTTGGTCGAAATATCCCATATCGAGCGACAGCTTGGGCCAATCGACGGCTTCGCCTTGCTCGATCCGCTCGGCCGCTTCATGAAGCCGGAATCGCTGAATAACCCCTTTCGGGTTTACGCCCACGTAACGATCGAATAGCCTTTGCAACGTCCGAACGCTTAGGTCGAATCGATCGGCCAACTGCTCGACTTTCAGAATATCGAGATCCGTGACGAGCGCTGCTACGATTCCGTTGACCAACTCTACATTCTCGTCTTCGTCAGGTAAGCGAGCAAGGAAAAAACGGTTAATTCGTTCGACCTGCGCGGCAGCATCTCCGGCAGCGGCAAGAATATCGGCCTCCAACAAACCGGCTTCCGCCCCGAATACGTCCGACAACGCGATCGACCGGCGGGTTAGCGCCGAAAGCGGCTGCCGCCAGAACGGATAGAACCCGCCGGGATTAAATTTGACGGCGAATACGCTGCCCTGGCCTTCCAATAATTGCGTCGATGTTTTCTCCCAAATGCCATAAATCCGTGTGCGCTCCGGCTCGAACACCAGATTCACGTTGGGATGGGAAAGTACGGTTTGGCGATAGGGCTCTTGACCCCGAAGGTCCCATTCGACTGCCCAATAATGTTGAATATAAATCCGAAGCGCATCCGCGGGTTCATAACGGGACAGCTTATACTTCAGCCTCCCCGCATCGGCATGCAATATCCCTTTGGTAGAATGATCGGCAACAGGATCCAAGTATCGAGGTCCCCTTCCGTTTACGCTTGTCGTTTTTTTACAATACTCTTGTTTATCCCTATTCTATCATAAGAGCTATCACGTTCTGAAAGGGGAACTGCTCATGGAATTGAAATACGTGTTATACGTCGGGGCTACGCCGGACAAGGTCTGGCAGGCGCTCGTCTCTCCCGAAGGGACCAAAGCGATATTCTTCGGTTCCACCTTGCTCTCGACCTTCGAAGTTGGCAGCTCTTACGAATACGTAGGCCCGGGCAACGACGGCGACGAAACGGTACATGTCTACGGTACGATCCTTGTCTTCGAACCGAATAAAGTATTCAGCACTACCGAACATCCCGGGCCTTCCTACAACCCCGACCACGCGCGATTGCAAACCCGCGTCACGATCACGCTCGAGCCGGTCGGCGGAACCACGAGACTAACGCTCGTTAACGATCAATGGTCCGACAACCATCCTTCGTTTGAAAGAACTTCCGAAAACTGGCCCTACATCCTGAGCAACATTAAGACCTACGCGGAGTCGGGCAAAGCACTTGATTACGGTTGGTAATAAACGCAATTCGCGCGCCGTTCATGGAGCTAATCTTATCGGTCTAATATGACCCTAAGATTAGCTCTTATTTATTGTCGCCTATTTACGCGATAGGGATTATGTTAAGATCTTGGAGATTTGCTTCTCGTTCGCCTTCATAATCGAAGGCGGGATGAGAGACGCTATGGGTACGAATGACAATCGCTAACGGAGGAAATTCATGACGCGCTGGTTAAGAAGATCGCTCAATCGAAAGTTATCCTTTTTCCTATTGATCTCCATCCTTCTCCCTCTCCTGTCTCTCGGTTTTTTCTCGTACACGACGGCTTCCAAATTAACCGAGGAAAAGACGAAGCAATCGGGGCTAAGCAGCTTAAGGCAAATCGAGACGAACCTTGAATTCATCGTCAAAGACATCGAGAACATGTCCATCTTCCTGATCGGCAACAAGGAAGTACAGCAGTATCTGAGCAACAAAGGCGACAATGCGCTCAAGCAAACGTTGATGATCGAGTTTTTGTCCAACCTGGTCTATTCCAAGTCCTACATATCCGACATCACTATCTATCCGAAGTACCAGTCGCACCCGGTATCCAACACGACGATCCTGCAATCCGGTCTATCCGACATTACCGAGAAGTTTCCCGACTATTTCGATACGAACCCTAGATGGTGGAGCTCCGTGTACGAGAACCGTACGATCTCTGGCATTACGCGCGTGATCTCGCTCGTCCGCCCCGTACGCAACATGTTTACGTTCGAGCAAATCGGCATGCTCGTCATGAGCCTGAACGAACAATCCGTCCTGCGAATTCTGAAGCAATCCGGTAGCGGAGGCGAAGATTATACGATGCTCGTCGACTCGCAGGGACGCATTCTGTCTAGCGGAGCCCCTGAGCCGATGAACGGTTATATTCAGGACTTCTTGCCCGACCTCGATCCTTTTACGGAAACGACCGGATCCTTCAATTACGATAAAGCTGCTTCGAAAAAAACGATCCTCTATCTCACGATACCGGACGTGAATTGGACGCTGGTCCGAGTCATTCCGTATGCCGAGTATAGTTCTCAGAACCGTTACGTCCTCGCATTAACGGCTGTGTCCGTCGGAATATCGGGCGTGCTGATCGCTTTCCTCGTCGTATTCTTCGTTAAGCAGGTAACCCGGCCGTTGCTGATGTTGACGTATTTTCTGAAGGATGCCCATCCGGAGGAGCCGATACGGCCGTACCCCGTGGAAAGCATGGACGAGGTCGGACAGCTGGTTCGCAGCTATAACAAGTTAGGCGGCCGCATCGATAGGCTAACCGAGCAAGTCAAGCACAACGAGTCGTTGAAGAAGGAAGCCGACATGCTGGCTTTGCAAGCTCAGATCAACCCTCACTTCTTGTACAATACGTTATCCTCCATTCATTGGATGGCCTTAATGAATCAAGACATGAAGACGGCCGACATGGTCGGAAGCCTAAGCGATTTCCTGCGCTTCAGCCTCAACAAAGGGGCTCCCTACTGCCCCGTGTCGCAAGAGATCACCCATGCCCGGCATTACGCGAATATTCAATCCATCCGTTACCCGGACAAATTCGAGATCCATTTCTTCGTCGATCCCGCCATGAACGACAACCTGATGCTTAAGCTGCTGCTTCAGCCGCTGATCGAAAATTCGCTTATCCACGGAATCCTCAAGAAAGACGGCAAAGGCATCATCCATATTCATGCCGTTAGGAACAAAACGACGATGACGTTCGTGGTCGACGATACCGGGATCGGCATGCCCCCGGACAAGCTCCGCGAAATCATCGGCCTGCTTAACCCGTCCAATCCCGATGACCGCGATGCCATTGCTCATGGAAGCTACGGGTTGCGAAACGTGCATCAAAGGCTTCTTCTCCACTACGGGAACGAGGCAGGCCTTAAAATCGAAAGCACGGAAAACTTCGGAACGCGAATCACGTTCACGCTGCCCCTATTGGAGGAAGACCAATCATGAAAGTTCTTATCGTAGACGACGAAGTCATTATCCGTACCGGACTCAGCACCGTAATCAATTGGCGGGAGCTCGGCTTCGAATTGCTTAATCCTGCGGTTTCCGCAGAGGAAGCGCTGGCGCGTATTCCGCATGAACGTCCGCACATCTTGCTGACGGACATTCGCATGACCGGCAAGAGCGGCTTGGAGCTGGCCGCCGAGGTCAAGCTGCTTCTCCCGGATACGGAAATCATCATCTTGACCGGCTATGACGACTTCAGCTACACGCAGCAGGCCATCCGCGAGGGAGTCGGCGACTATTTGCTCAAGACGAGCCCGCCGCAGGAAATCATCAAAGCCGCCATGAAAGCCAAACAACGGCTGTTGGACCGTTGGGCAACGCTGAAGCAAGGCCACATCCAACAGACGGCTTTCCGCGACAGCCTGTTGGAACAGCTTGTGATGGAGGGGCGCTTAAACGCGCAATCCGTAGAGCAAATTCCGCAACTCTTACCTAAGCTTCGGGCGAATAACGCGTCGTTCCAAGTGTTCATCATCGCCGCTACCGGTTGGGACGAAGCTACGATTTACGCGAACTCTCTCCATTTTGCGGTCGAGAACATGGTCGGAGAATTGTTTAACGGAGAAACTCTGTTGCGCAAAGACTATGTTCTACTCGTTCTAAGTCAAGAACGGGAAGCCATCGACCTTCAGAAGGTAAAGCTGGAATTCGACCGGATAGGCCGGAAGCTGAAATGCCGATTATTCATTGCCGCTGGCTGCAGCGTGCCGAATATACGGGATTTAAAAAAGTCGTACGATGAAGCTTCATTCGTCTATTCGTTCAAATGGTTCGCCAACCGGGAAGGGTTAGTCACCTACGAGGACGTCAAGGGAATCCCCGGCGGAAGAACCCTTTCCTCTCAAGAAGAGGAGGAGCAGCTCATCTCGATCATGAAATCCGGCAACCCCGTCGAGTTGCGCTATTGGGTTAACGAAACGATAAGCGCCCATCTTGCGGATCCCTCGGTTACGCCGGGTTCGTTCCGGGCGTATTTGAATTCGCTCCTGATTTCGGGACACCGCTGGCTTGAACGGTTGCGAGCGATCCAGGCGCCGGGAGGAGAGGAGGCGCTTCCCGCGCGGCTGCTGCAACAATCGGACGACGTGGCGGAGCGGCCGGACGAAACGCTGTACAAGCATCTGCAATCGTTAATGGACAAGTACCGGGAGTTGGCGGCAGGCGAGCGGGTCAATTATATTAAACGCGCGATGATATACATCGGCGAGCATTTGGACAACAATCTGACTTTGCAACAGGTCGCCAAGCATGTCCATTTGAACCCGAACCATTTTAGCGAAGTGTTCAAACGGGAAACGGGCCTGACCTATATCGAGTTCGTCACGCGAGAGCGCATGAGACGCGCAATGGAACTCCTAAGCCAATCGCCGATGAAGATCAGCGAGATCGCGCGGCATGTCGGGTACGAGGACGTGAAGTATTTCAGCCAGCTATTCAAGAAGACTTCGGGGAAGACGCCTTCGGAGTATAGGGAGAACAACTGATTTTTACCCACCCTAAACCCGATTTCTGTCCCCTGCCTATTCGAAAAAGGACGCCCTATACTGAGAGTGCAGTTAAAACAGGGAGGTCATAAACATGAAAAAATCACTTTCCGCTATTATGGCGCTTACGGTATCGGCATCGGTCCTCTTGGCCGGATGCGGCAATAAAGACTCCGGCAACGGAGCGAAAACGGAAGATGGCAAAGAAAAGGTAAAAATTTCGCTCTGGCACAACTACACCGGCGACGATCAACGCGCCACGACAATGCGTGCGATCATCGATGAATTCCAGAAAGAGCATACGAACATCGAGCTTGATATTCAGGCGATTCCGCCGGACGGCTATAGAACGCGTCTCAAAACGGTTGCGGCCGCTAACGAAATGCCGGATCTGTTCGTCATGTGGCCGGGCATTATGACGAAGGAATTCCAAGCAGGCGGGATGATTCAGCCGATTAACGAATTGCTCGACAAAGAGACGGAATGGAAAAACGGCTTCTTGCCGGGATCGTTCGACGGCTTCACGATCGATAACAACATTTACAGCGCTCCGATTGCCCTAAGTCCGACTTCGATCTTGTTCTATAACCAATCGATTCTAGACGCGAACGGAGTACAGGTTCCTAAAACGTGGGACGAATTACTGAAAACCGTCGAAGTGTTCAAAGGGAAGAACATCACGCCGATCGCATTGGGCAACAAAGCCTCCTGGCTAGCGCAATCGAGCATTCTCAGCTCGCTGGCCGACCGCGTGACCGGCACGGAATGGTTCTTGAAAGCAGCCGCCCAAGACGGCGCGAGCTTCACCGACCCGCAATTCGTACAATCGCTTCAATACTTGCAGGATCTCGAAAAAGCAGGCGCGTTCCAACCCGGATTCAACGCGATCGACAATACGCAAATGGAGCAAATGTTCGCGCAAGGCAAATCCGCTTTCATGATCGACGGCGGCTGGGCGTTGACGAACTTCGCGGCTAACGCGACCGATGAAGCCAAAGCTCAAATGGGCGCTACCGTACTTCCTTCCATCCCTGGAGGCAAAGGCGATCCGAACACGCTGTCCGGCGTAGTCGGAACAGGTCTTGGTCTCGGCAAAAACGCGACGGGCGCCAAGAAAGAAGCCGCATTCGAGCTCATGCTCGCCATGGCAGGCCCCGAAGCGCAGAAGCGCGTACTGGAAAGCAACCAGTTGGTCAGCTATAAAGTCGAACTCGATAAGAGCAAAGTCACTCCGATCTTCTCGAAAGTATACGAGCTTCTGAATACCGTGAAGATGACTCCCGTATATGACGGCGTTATGACTTCCGCAGGCGCGGAAGCCGTGAATAACGGACTTCAAGAGCTGCTAATGGGCGGCAAAGCGGAAGATATCGCGAAGAAAATTCAAGAGGCGCAAGCCAAGTCGCTTGGCAAGTAACGTAACCGGAGAGACCGAAAGCAGAGGCACTCATTAAACAGCAGCCTGTCGCGGTTTCAGTTCTCCTCTAAGCGGGAGGGCTGGAACCGTCCTACCTTCTGGATAAGCATAAACAGCTATCGCCGTCCTTAGGGATGGCGGTGAATGTTTATGTCGGAAATGATTCAGATACGTATTGCGTGAAACATATAAAGTCTGAATCATTAAGAAAGGAGCTCAGTATGACTTCATCTGCCCGCATGAGAAGTTTTATCGCGTTAGCGCTTACTCCCGCATTACTTCTATTCGTCATTTTCGTTATTATCCCGATCTGTTGGTCGGCATACTACGGTCTCTTTGATTGGAAAGGCATTGGCGCGGCGAAATTCATTGGCTTCGGAAATTACCTGGAAGCGATCCAGGATCCTATATTCTGGCTTTCCTTTAAGAACAACATGCTCGTAGTGGCGGCGTCCGTCTTCGGTCAGGTGCCGATTGCTTTGATTTTGGCTTTGCTGCTGCTCAAAAACAGTTGGTTCCACAAGTTCATCCGTTCCGCGGTGTTCATGCCGATGGTGCTTTCCTCGGTCGTCGTGGGGATCATCTGGGGTTACATTTATCATCCGGAAATCGGAATTCTGAACTTCCTATTGGATGCACTGGGCCTATCCTCGTGGAAGCAGCTGTGGCTGGCCGATCCGGATATCTCTATGTTCTCGATCATGGTGCCGATTATCTGGAACTATATCGGTCCGTATTTGATTATTTTTATCGCCGCGTTGCAAAATATTCCGAGCGAAATCGACGATGCGGCCAAGATCGACGGCGTAGACGGGTCGCGCAAGCTGTTCTCCATTACGCTTCCGATGATCTGGGATACAATCAAAGTCGTTATCGTGCTCTGTATTTCCGGTAGCTTAAAAGCCTTCGACCTCATCTATATCATGACCGGAGGCGGACCCGCTCATTCGACCGAGGTGCTCGCGTCCTATATGTACAACAATACGTTCGCCATTTACCGCTTCGGGTACGGTAGCGCGGTATCCACGACCATTATTATTTTGAGCCTCATCTTGATCGCGGGCAGTCAGTACTTGATGAAAAAAGAATATCGTTAAGGGGAGGAACTGATCATGAAAGCAACAAGCTATTCAAGCAGCGCATCCTCCTCCGGTAAGGGTGTGCGCAAATGGCGGGTCGGGGGCGTAAACCTGCTGATGTTGATTTACGCTCTCGTCACGCTTTATCCTTTGTTTTGGTTGTTCATGAGCGCGTTTAAGACGAACGATGAATTTTTTAGCCGTCCGTTCCAGTTGCCGGCCGACTGGCAATGGGACAACTTCGCCCGCGCGTGGGAAGTATCCGACATGGGACTCGCGATGGTCAACTCCGTCATCGTCACGGTCGTTGCGCTTGTCGTAACGCTCATAGTCGGAGCTCTGGCGGCTTACGTTCTGTCGCGTTTTAAATTTAAGCTTAAACTTGTCGTGATGGGCTTGTTCCTGCTCGGGATGCTGATTCCGATTCACAGCACGCTCGTTCCGCTCTTCATCTTGATGAACAAGGTTCATCTTCTCAACACTTACTGGGCGCTTATTCTGCCTTATGTCGCGTTCGAGCTGCCTATCGCGATTTTTATCGTGCAAGCGTACATGAACACCTTCCCGAAGGATATCGAGGAAGCCGCTATGATCGACGGCACCGGCTACTGGGGCATCTTCCGCAAAATCATGCTCCCGCTGTCCCTTCCGGCATTGTCCACCGTTGCGATACTCGCTTTCCTACGTTACTGGAACGAGTTCTCGTTCGCGCTCGTCTTCATCAGCAAGCCTGCCCTGAAGACGCTGCCGCTCAGTCTATCCATGTTCTCCACCGGTTACATGACCGACTACAAATTGACGATGGCCGCGCTCGCCATCTCGGTTGTTCCGACCATCATCGTCTACTTGATCTTCCAGAAACACATCATGCAGGGTATGGTTGCTGGCGCCGTTAAGGGTTGATTTACTTGAAAAACGAGTACCGCCGTCTTGTGACAGCAGTACTCGTTTTTTCTTATCCAATTATAATGGCAATGACCTTCTGCTCGACTGCCCTATAGAACGGATGAGTCCGATCGATCTTCCCAATAACCGTCGCATCGCGTGCCCCCAGATCAATGGCTTTTTCCTGAAATGGAAGTGCAACACCGGTAAGTTGTATAAGATTTGGTTTCCCAATGAGAGCCCCGTTGATTGGAATTCCTGCAGGAACGGGAGTCTCAAACGGTAACCCCTTAGCTTGATTAGTAATCGGCACAACGACGGCGACAGGAGCGACAGTGGGATGAATGAGTCCGTCAGAAAGTATGAGTGCTGCACGCCATAAGGATTGCTCGTGACCGGCTTGCGGTTCAAAATTCATCCAGACGATGCTTCCACGTTCTACGGTTCCTGTTATCGACATGCGCTAATAGTCTCCTCCATCGTCAAACCGTTCAGCGCCGACGAGCGCCGTGCCGAATTCTTCATGTGCCTGCATGTCAGGAGTCACACTCGCTCGCATTTTGTTCAACAGGCTCGTATAAAATTCGCGGTCGATTCCGCCAACTAAGTCGTCTTCGGTTTTCTTTAACCGCATGACGACGTCGCCATCCGTGGAAAGAAAGAAGTCTAGTTCCGCACCTTCTTTGATCTTCGCCAGTTTCATGACCTCTGAGGGAATTCGAATGCCTAGGCTGTTTCCCCACTTGCCGACTTTCCCACCGCCGAGAACTGAATCGAGTAACGTCATAGGCTTTAACCCCTCGTTCATTTTATGCTCCAATCATACCACACCTCCCTACACCTAGATATACATATGTTTATCCATTCTATTCATGTATTAACCGTCCGTCCCGGAAAATGTCCTGGAATATCGTACCCCGTAGATATCGCTCCTTTTATTAAGATTAATAGCAGGAACAAAGCGTAGGCAATCGCATTCGGTGACTTTCTTTTCTTTTATTGACTTGTTTCCTTGCGGATGTGGAAGTCGACGGGGGTATGAGGTCATGCGCGGGTAGAAAGAGCGTGGCTGTTGCGAGCGTCGATGAAGTAGTCGGTGAGAAAATCCCGAAAGTACTGGAGTTGAAGCCGTTTTCATTCCCTTCGCCTTCTACTTATAACCTAAAGGTTATTAATCTAATACTTCAATATATATTATTTATTATGTTATTAATCGTATAAAATGCAATTAATCCAACACACCCTTGAAAGGATGAGTAACATGAACCACGATCCCCTTACCATGAAAGCGGCGGCCTTCGCCGCCTACGGACCGCCAGAGGTACTGCGTACAGTCGAGATGGCAATGCCCGTCCCCGGACCCAAAGAAGTCCGCATACGCGTTAAGGCCGCTGGCGTACAGCCGTTTGACTTGGCCGTGCGGGAAGGCTTAACTCTGCCCGGAGTTCCGAATTCCCTGCCGAAAATTCCCGGCAACGAATTCGCCGGCGTCGTCGATTTGGTCGGCGACGGCGTAACCGACTTTTCCGTTGGCGACGAAGTACTTGGCTACCGCATATTGAACAGCTATGCGGAATACGTCGTCGTTCCCGCAGATCAACTCGTCGCCAAGCCGGGCGGTATGCCATGGGAAGTCGCCGGCGCGTTCTCCGCTTCAGGGCAAACCGCCCATACCGCCCTAAGCGAGCTCGGTATCCGCCAAGGCGAGACGCTGCTCATTCACGCGGCCGCAGGCGGCGTC
>NZ_CP051680.1:5445000-5577500 GCF_012849095.1 Cohnella herbarum | reverse complement strand
ACCCTCGGCCCTCGCCTTGCTCTTGCCCTTACCCGTCCGAACGATCCCGCATGTGCGGGAACAGCAGAACGTCGCGAATGGATGGCGCATCGGTAAGCAGCATCACCAGACGGTCTACGCCGATACCCAGTCCGCCCGTAGGCGGCATTCCATACTCCAACGCGCGGATGAAGTCGTCGTCCATCTCGTGCGCTTCGTCATTACCCGCTTCTTTCTCCGTCAATTGCGACTCGAACCGTTCGCGTTGATCGATCGGATCGTTCAGCTCAGTGAACGCGTTAGCATGCTCGCGCGCAACGATGAACAGCTCGAAGCGGTCCGTGAAGCGCGGATCGGATTCTTTTTTCTTCGCCAACGGAGAGATCGCCACGGGATGTCCCGTTACGAACGTAGGCTGAATCAACGTATGCTCGCAGAACTGTTCGAAGAACGCGTTGACGATATGCCCGAACGACATGTGCTTCTCGACCGGAACCTTGTGTTCTTTTGCAATCGCGTGAGCTTCCTCGTCCGTCATCTGCACTTCGAAGTCTACGCCAACCGTTTCCTTGATGAGCCCGGTCATCGAGACCCGGCGCCATTCCGGCGTCAAATCCACTTCTTGGCCTTGATAAGTGATCTTGGTCGTTCCGTGCACTTCTTTTGCGATATGAGCGATTAAGTTCTCGGTCAACCGCATGATATCCTCATAATCGGCATACGCCTCGTATAGCTCGATCATCGTAAACTCCGGATTATGGCGCGTCGAGATGCCTTCGTTCCGGTATACCCGGCCGATCTCGTACACCTTCTCCAATCCGCCGACGATCAATCTTTTCAGATGAAGTTCGATCGCAATCCGCATATACAGTTGCATATCCAACGCATTGTGATGAGTAATGAACGGACGTGCCGCCGCTCCGCCCGCAATAGAGTGCAACGTAGGCGTCTCCACTTCCAAATATCCGAGATCGTCCAAATAACGACGCATCGACTGAATGATCCGGGAACGGGAAATGAACGTCTTCTGTACGTCCGGGTTCACGATCAAGTCCACGTAACGCTGACGATAACGGGTTTCCACGTCTTTCAGGCCATGGAATTTGTCCGGCAAAGGAAGCAACGATTTCGTAAGAACCTCTAGATCCTTGACCTTAACGGAAGTCTCGCCTGTTTTCGTCTTGAACACGACACCCTTGACGCCGATCATATCGCCGATGTCCAGCAGATCGAAAGCTTGGAACTTAACGCCCGGAACCGAATCCTCGCGAACATAAATTTGAATTTTGCCGCTCAAGTCCTGCATATTGGCGAACGAAGCTTTGCCCATTCCGCGTTTAGTCATGATGCGTCCGGCCAAACTTACCTCGATCGCGCGCTCCTCTAATTCTTCCTTCGACAACTCCGAATATGCCGCTACGATCTCGCCCGCTTGGTGAGTCCGGTTAAACTTCGTGCCGAACGGATCAACGCCAAGCGCCCGCAGCTCGTCCAATTTGTTCCGTCGGATTTGTAATAGTTCGCCTAATTCCACCGATTCCGGCTGTTCTGTATGTTCCATGATTTCGTTCTCCTTCGTTTCAAGTCTAGGTGACCGCTACGAACATCGATTAACTACGAATAACACAAGCATAAACGGCTTCCGCCGTCCTTTAGGGATGGCGGGGGAACGTTTATGTCGGAGACATATCAAAAAGGTATCGAGAATCTTATACCCTCTGATATGTGCAAAAAAGCTTCCGAAGGAAGCTTTTTACTCCATGTCACTCGGCTTCTCCGTCCAATGACGGCCTATAACATCAGGCTCCGGTCGCGTAGTTACATTTTGATATCGACAATTTTGTATTGAATGATGCCCGCGGGAACGTTCACTTCAACCGTCGTACCTTTCTTCTTGCCGATAATCGCTTTACCGACCGGGCTTTCGTTGGAAATCTTGTTGTTCAGCGGATCGGATTCCGCGGTGCCTACGATCGTGTACTCCATCGTATCGCCGAATTCCAGATCCTCGACGACGACTTTCGAACCGATGCTTACCGTTTCGAGGTCGATCTCGTCGCTATTGATAATCCGCGCGTTGCGAAGCATTTTCTCAAGGGTAATGATGCGTCCTTCGATAAATGCCTGCTCGTTCTTCGCGTCTTCGTACTCGGAGTTTTCGCTGATATCTCCGTAGCCGATGGCTACCTTAATGCGCTCCGCGACTTCGCGGCGTTTGACGGATTTAAGATTCTCGAGTTCATCTTCCAGCCTCTTAAGCCCATCCTGGGTTAGAAGCACTTCCTTATCGCTCATCTCACCGATCTCCTGTCGTGGGAAAGATTTTCAGGGTTGCTAATCCAATATATGGTCGGTCACCGCTGACATGACATCTGAATGGATGCAAGCCTACGATTTTCCTGATGCTTGGGCGAATATTGGTACTGATTATATTTCAACCCCTGAAAAATGTCAATTCGCGGAAAAGGCCGACGTGAAACCGCTTCACCTTAGTGTACGAGAATATCGCCCGGTTCAGAAGCTTCCGCGGCTTCGCGTTGCAACAATTCATCCACCGTTCTCACGTAATCCTCCAACACGCTCACGACCTCCGAACGGGAAGTCAGATCCATGATGGAATTTTTGACGATCGCGGAGTCCGGCATCCCTTTCAGATACCATGCCAGATGCTTGCGCATCTCCCGAACGGCTACGTTCTCGCCCTTCAGATCGGCCAAACGATCCAGATGCAAGACGGCTATCCGGATTTTCTCCCCTGGGGACGGATCCGGCAGCAATTCTCCCGTCGTGAGATAGTGAACGGTACGATAGAGCATCCATGGATTACCCAAGGCTCCCCGTCCGATCATGACGCCGTCGCAGTTCGTGTGCTCGAGCAGACGTTTGGCGTCTTCGGGAGAAAATACGTCTCCGTTGCCGATGACGGGAATGTTAACCGCCTGCTTCACGTCGCGCAAAATATCCCAGTTCGCCTTGCCCGTATAGAGCTGCTCCCGGGTACGGCCATGGACGCTAACCGCCGCTCCGCCGGCACGTTCGACCGCTTGGGCATTCTCCACCGCGTAAATATGCTCATCGTCCCAGCCAATGCGCATCTTAACCGTAACCGGCTTCTTCGCGGCATCCGCTGCGTAGGAAACCATCTCGTAAATTTTCTTCGGATCGAGCAGCCACCTTGCCCCCGCGTCGCATTTCGTTACTTTCGGCACCGGGCAACCCATGTTGATATCGATAATATCCGCATTGGTATTCTGGTCTACGAATTTGACGGCTTCGACGAGAGACTCCTTGTCTCCTCCGAAAATTTGCAAACTTAGCGGTTTCTCGCGCTCGTCCACGAACAGCATTTCCAGCGTCCGCTGATTGCCGTGCAGAATCGCCTTATCGCTAACCATCTCCGCGCATACGAGTCCGCACCCGAATTCCTTGGCAATGAGCCGGAAAGCCGGGTTGCAGACGCCCGCCATCGGGGCTAACACGACGTTATTGTTCATCGGTACGTTACCGATCTTAAGCATATTGTTATTGCTCCTTCCGTAGCTTTAGTCCATCCCATTCGGCATATCTGGCGATTCCTTCTTCCTGCAAAGAGAACGCCGACAGCTCCGACTCCCAAGGGAACGGGATTTCCTCCGGCCAGATGTCCCTAAGCGGAACTAATACAAATGCCCGCTGTCCCATTCTGGGATGCGGGAGCGTTAATTCCGGAGTATCCGCGGTCGCTTCTCCATGAACCAATAAATCCAAATCTATATTGCGCGGTCCCCATCGCACGTCCCTCACGCGACCCATTTCCTGCTCGATCGCCAGCAAGCGACGCAGAAGACCGATCGGATCGAGCTCCGTACCTAGACATACCGCCATGTTGAGAAAAGAGGGCTGATCGGTATAGCCGACAGGGGCGGTCTCGAACGCTGCCGAAACGCGGCGGACTTCAAGCTCGGAATCGGCTTGCAGCCTGCGTATCGCTTCCGCGAGCGACGTTTCCCGGTCGCCCAGATTGGCGCCTAGCGCCACGTATGCTTCTCGCACTTATTTCTCAATCCTCTACAGGTACGATATTCCCGTTCGTATCCCTCTGTCTTCGGAACTCTACGGTCACTCCGTCAAAGGTAATATCGAACGGCGGATTCGGCTTGGTTACCGAAACCGTTGCTTTAATGATACTAGTATACGTACCGAGTACGGCGGAAGCAATGTTTTCGGTCAGCGTCTCGATCAGTTTGACCGGCGGACCCTCTACGATTTGCTTGACCAAAGCATGGATCTCGGCGTAATTGACCGTATCGGCAACGTCGTCGCTCTTAGCCGCGCGGCTAAGATCCAGGCTTAAATCCAGATCGACGTAATATTTCTGGCCGAGTTTATTTTCCTCCGGGTATACTCCGTGATATCCAAAAAACACCATTCGTTTAACCAGCATTCTATCCATGTCGAACCCTCTCCTCTTTCACGGCTTGCCTATATATGATCGCATCGGACATTGCAGCCACCCGCTTCATCTGCAACACGTCATGAACGCGGACGATCTGACACCCTTGAGCAATGCCAAGAGCGGTCGTAGCACCCGTGCCTTCCACTGCCTCGTTCGGGGTAACGCCAAGCGTACTTTGAATGAATCTCTTGCGAGAGGTACCTAAGAGAACCGGATAGCCGAGTCCGACGACTTCGTTCAGACGGCCCATTAACTCCAGATTCTCCTCGTAATCCTTGGCGAAGCCGATTCCCGGGTCGAGCCAGATATTGTCGTCTTCGACACCCGCTTCTTTCGCCAAGCGTACACTCTCCAACAGATCATTAAGAACATCCTTGATATAGTTCGAGTAGTCGCGATTGTCCCGATTATGCGTCAGAATGACCGGGCCTCCGTATTTTGCCGAAATCGCCGCGATTTTCGGTTCGCGCTTAAACCCCCACACGTCATTGACGATATGGGCGCCCGCCTCGAGCGCTTCTCTCGCGACTTCCGCCTTGTAAGTATCCACGCTGATCGGAAGCTTCACTTGTTCTCGTACGGCCTGGATGACCGGAATAATCCGCCGCAGCTCCTCTTCCGCCGGTACCGGATCATGGCCCGGTCGGGTCGATTCTCCCCCGATATCGAGAATATCCGCCCCATCGGCAGCCATTTGCTTAGCTCTTTCGACAGCCGCTTCTACCGAATTGAATCTTCCCCCGTCGGAGAAAGAATCCGGAGTCGCGTTCAAGATTCCCATGACGAGAGTTCGCTGTCCCAGTACAAGATTCAATCCATCTCGAAAAGTATAACTGCGATTATAGAAAGCAGGTTTCATCATTTCGTATCGTTCCTTTCGGCAGCCTCCCGGTATTGATGCATGAGGTTATAAGTAATGGCCCCGACGGAGTTGCAGCCTCCCGGATTCAGCCCCCGCCCGCCGATGTTCTCGACCTTCGTCACCGGAACGATCTCCTGAATGGAATTCGTTAGGAATACCTCGTCCGCATACAATAGCTTGTCCCAAGGATACGATCCCTGTTCCGTCCGGATTCCCATGTCCTTCGCTAATTCCAACACGAACTCGCGCGTGACCCCTTCAAGTAAACCCGTCGAAGCCTCGGGCGTATACAGCACGCCGTCCGATATCCAGAACACGTTGCTGACCATGCCTTCGACGACGAACCCTTCATGGCTCAGGAACAGTCCTTCCGTTCCCGGTCTTGCGCCTTCCCTATTTAATTCTCTCTTGGCATTGATATTATTCATGTAATGAAAAGACTTTAACCGAACATCGCCTTCCGGGGTGCTGCGCGGGAGCTTCAACAGGCGCACGGTTTTCCCTTTTCGGGCGGAGGGCTCGTCTACGGCCAACTCCTTGGCGTACGCGATTTCGTTCGGTTTGTCGTAGACGTCTGCCGGAAGCCCGATCGCTCCTTCTCCCGCGGATACCGACCAACGGATATATCCGTCCGTTAAACCGTTCGCCGCCAATAGTTCGGCAATCGCCGACTTCATCCGTTCGACATCCGGCACGTAACCGATTCCCAGCATTTCGCAGCCCTTGGCCAACCGCGCGGCGTGCCTCTCAAGCAGCCAAGGCCTACCGCCGTAAGTCCGGAACGTCTCGAATAGTCCCATGCCGTACAAAAAACCGTGATCGAATGCGGAGATCACGGCTTCTTGGCTATCTGTCAATTGTCCGTTGTACAGGAAATTCATGCCCGCACGCCCGTTTTCTGACTTAGAAAATTACGCAAAATCTGTAATCCGTAATCCGTCATAATCGACTCCGGATGGAATTGTACGCCTTCCACGACGTATTCTTTATGCCGCAGGCCCATAATCAAGCCATCCTCCGTCTCCGCGCTGATCTCCAGACAGTCCGGCAGCGTATCGCGCTTCACGATCAAGGAGTGGTAACGCGTCGCCGTGAACGGGGAAGGAAGCCCCTCGAAAATCGTGCGCCCGTCGTGCGCGATCTCGGATGTTTTGCCGTGCATGAGTTGGTCCGCCCGAATGACGTCTCCTCCGAAGGCTTGGCCTATCGCTTGATGTCCGAGACAGACGCCGAAGATCGGAATTTCCCCTTTGAACCGTTCCAGCAACGCCAGGCTGACCCCCGCTTCGTTCGGCGTGCAAGGTCCCGGCGAGATCAGAATATGGTCCGGCGCCAGCTTGGCGATGCCGTCCAGGTCGATCTCGTCGTTGCGATGAACGACGATTTCTTCGCCGAGCTCCCCTAAATACTGCACCAAGTTATACGTAAAAGAATCGTAATTGTCGATCACTAGAATCATATCGGTTCACCTTGCCCTTCGCTGTACTGTACCGCTTTCCAAAGCGCCTTGGCTTTGCTCAAGGATTCGCGAAATTCCCGTTCCGGGTCGGAATCGATAACGATTCCCGCTCCGGCTTGAATGTGACAAATCCCGTCCTGAACCGCGATCGTACGAATAATTATATTAAATTCCATATTTCCGCTATAGTCAATCCATCCCATCGAGCCCGTATAAGGTCCTCTTCGGGTCGGCTCCAGCTCTTCGATGATTTCCATCGTGCGGATCTTGGGCGCTCCCGTAATCGTTCCGCCGGGAAACACCGCGGCCAATACGTCCAGCGCGTCTTTCCCCGCTGCCAGCCGAGCCTCGACCTGCGACACCAAATGCATGACGTGCGAATATCGCTCTACCGTCATCAGTTCGGGAACGTGCACCGTCCCGTATTTGGCGACTCGTCCCAGATCATTGCGCTCAAGATCGACAAGCATAACGTGTTCCGCCCGCTCTTTATCGCTCGTCAGCAGTTCATCTTCCATCGCCCGGTCTTCCTCTTGCGTTCTCCCGCGCCGACGGGTACCGGCGATCGGTCTCGTGGACAACCGTCCGGCGTCCAACTTCACGAGCAGTTCCGGAGATGCGCTAACAAGCGAGAAAGCAGGCGTACGAAGCATTCCCATATATGGCGAAGGATTCACGACGCGAAGCCATTCGTACAGCGTTTCCGGCGTTGCCGGCGTCGCCTTGCTCTGGCGCATCGCCAGATTAACCTGAAAGACGTCGCCTTGCCCGATATAGCGTTGGATCGCTCTTACCGCGGATTCATATTCGGCTTTGCTCATCGAAGTCTTTAGACCGGGGAGACTCTCCACGTCGATCTGAAGCCGATCCTCGGCCATCCGCTCGCGCATTTCCCTGCCGCGGATCGCTTGGTCGGGCGACCGACTAGCGGAAACCCACTTGAGCCATTGACGCTCCATATCCAGCGAGCGTTGTCGCGCCGATTGATAGAGTTGCTCCAACGACTCGTTCGCCGTCCTGGCCAGTGGGATATGAACCGCGCAATATACCGCGTTCTCCTGAGTATCCGCAATCCATAACTCCTCGAATCTCTGAAAGACATAGTCTGGAAGCGCCAGATCATCCTTTGCCGCTACGGGGAGCTTCTCCAAGCTGCGCACGACGTCGTAGCTCCAGAAGCCCAGCACGCCTCCGATGCAATCCGGAACGTTCGCCGGCCTAGGTCCCGTCCAAGGGAGCATCCACTCCCTTAGCCGCTCTAACGGAGCGCCTTCTTGTCGACTGACTTCCTCCCAACCGGACGATCCGTTTCGGGCCGGTTCAAGAACCCTCGCTTGCGAGCCTTTACCCTCGATAACCGATACCGGCTTCAAGCCTACGAAGGAGTATCTTCCTCCCTTGCCGCTCTCCAATAGACAAGAATGCGAAGAAGCCTCCGCCCATGCTTGATCCCAGAAAGCCGGCAGCAATTCGCTCGGCTCTAATTCTATTTTGTTGATGTAAGGAAGCAAGGCGTACTTGCCTTCTTCGCTCCACTGCTTCCATTGATCTAATGTTATGGCTTCCACGCTTACTACTCCCTCGGCTGCTTCATATTAAGCAGAATAACACATGGCGGTCCGCATGATCCACCCGGCGGGCGTCCAGCCATCCAATCAAGCATAAACGTTCATCAAAAACAGCTCCCGCCGAAGACGGGAGCTGTCCGATCAAGTCGATTAGTTGTCGAAGTTAAACAGAGGCGTGCTCAAGTAACGTTCGCCGTTGGAAGGAACGACCGCGACGACGCGTTTGCCTTCTCCGAGTTCTTTTGCCACTTTAAGCGCCGCGAAGATCGCCGCTCCGGAGGAAATCCCTACGAGCAAGCCTTCTTTTTTAGCAACCGTCCGCGCCGTTTCGAATGCTTCTTCATTCTCGACCGGAATGACCGCATCGTAAATCTCGCGATTCAGAATGTCCGGAATGAAGTTAGCGCCGATACCTTGAATTTTATGAGGGCCGGGACCGCCGCCGGATAACAACGGAGACGCAGCAGGCTCGACCGCGTAGATCTTGATGTTCGGGAAGTTCTGTTTCAGCACTTCGCCAGCACCGGAGATCGTACCGCCGGTACCGATTCCGCTTACGAAAGCATCGATCTTGCCATCGTAGGAGTTGATCGCTTCAACGATTTCGGGGCCAGTCGTTTCGCGGTGAATTTTCACGTTCGCTTGGTTCTTGAATTGTTGCGGCAAGAAGTAATCAGCGTTTTCTTTCACGATCTCTTCCGCTTTCTTAACGGAACCGTTCATGCCCTCGGAGCCTGGAGTAAGAACGAGCTCGGCGCCATAAGCGCGAAGCAGGTTGCGACGCTCTAAGCTCATCGTTTCCGGCATAACCAGAATCGCGCGGTATCCTTTGGCGGCGGCTACCATCGCCAGTCCGATTCCCGTGTTGCCGCTCGTAGGCTCAACGATCGTGCTCACGCCCGGTTTGATCAGCCCTTGCTTCTCAGCCTCTTCGATCATGCTGATCGCAATACGGTCTTTAACGCTCGAACCCGGATTCTGGTATTCCAGCTTCACGTAGATTTCCGCGCTGCCTTCAGGCACGATGCGATTCAAACGTACGAGTGGCGTATCGCCGATAAGCTGAGTAACATTCTGTACAATCTTAGCCATTGGACATGTTCCCTCCCAAAATTATGCGGCTTTGCCGCCTCATCTCATTAATCCGACTAAAACAGTCGGCTTTTTGTTTGTTTTCATCTTATCAAACCTCGGAGAGGATTGTCAATAGCTGGTTACCCGAATTCCCTATTCGAACCCCCTTATTGTTGCAGGGTCGCATCCTTCACTTCCGCCCGGTACTTTTCCAGAAGATTTTGCTCCAGTTCTTGAATGGGCAACGCTTTCCCAAGAGCTAACTGTTTCCGAACCTCGGACGCGATTTCGTCAGGCGACTTCGTCCGAATTTCCCGTCTGCCGTCGAGCCTCACGATGGCATACCCCTTATCCAGCTCAATGGGCCCCGTCACCTCTCCGACTTGCATCATAGCCACGGTTTCCAACAGCGCCGGCGCCTCGAAAGGATCTCCCGCTTCTATCCAGCCTACGTTGCCGCCTTCGTCAGCCGTAAATTCGTCCAAGGAATTCGAGCGCGCAAGTTCAGCGAAATCCTCGCCTTCTTCAAGGAGCGCAAGCAGCTGCCTCGCCCGCTCATCCGTAAGTACGACGATTTGCGCCCATTGATATTGCTCTTTCGGCAGGAATTGATCCGGATGCTCCTCCAAATAACGATCGATCTCGGACTGGGTCACCGTTATGTCGCCCAATGCAATTTTCTCCAGCAGCAAGCGGTAACGGGCATCCGACCTAACCTCTTCCCGATTCATGCCGAGCTGTTCGTTCATCGCTCTATAGAAATCCTCTTCATCCTCATAACCCTGCCGCATGAGGCGAAGTTCAACCTCCAACTCGTCATCCGTCACTTCGATGTGCAGCGTTGCGGCTTCTTCGTTCACGGCTTCCTGAAGCATCATGCTTCTTAACGTCTGCGCTCCATACGCCGCAAGCAGTTGCTCCAACAATTGTCCTCGCGTAATCGTAACCTTCCCTACCGTTGCCACGAGCTCATCGTCGGCCTTCTGAGCCTTAGGAATCGTCCCGCTAGCGCCTGGGGCGGCCGGCTCGGCATCCGATTTGCAGCCTGATGTCATCGCCAAAGTTGCTAAGAGGGCCAGCAGTACGAGCGGCTTACGCCGTATCGTCTCCCTCATGAGAGATCATCCCTTCCTTAATCCCGGTCCGAAAGACGGTATAACGATTCCAACTGCTCCGCGTCGAATACGTATTTCTCATTACAGAAGTGGCAATGCAGCTCCGCTTGTCCGTCTTCGTCGATTAGGCTTCTAAGCTCTTGTCTGCCCAGCGTTATGAGTACCTGCTCGAATCTATCCCGGGAGCACTTACAGAGAAATCCCGGTTCGATCGTCTGGTGAATCGTTAAGTCATCTCCAACGAGAAAACGTAAAATACCTTCCGGCGTCTCTCCTTGATCAAGCAAAGCCGTGACGTGCGGCATAGCCGCGACCGCTCTCTCCAGTCGAACCAATTGCTCTTCCGCCAATCCTGGCAGCACTTGTACGATAAACCCCCCGGCATGCAATACCGAATTATCCGTATCCACTAGTACGCCTAAGCCAACCGCAGAGGGACTTTGCTCGGATTCCGCGAAATAATAGGTGAAATCCTCCGCAAGCTCGCCCGAGATGATCGGAACGCTTCCTCTATAGGGCTCCTTCAGTCCTAAGTCCTTAGTCACGTGAAGGTATCCCGTTCGGCCGACCGCTCCAGCCACGTCCAGCTTACCCGCGCTATTGCTCGGAAGGTGAACGTGCGGATGATCCACGTAGCCTCTCACTTCTCCCAACGCGTTGGAGTCGACGACGATTTGTCCTAACGGACCGTCGCCCTTGACTTGTACCGTCAGCTTCTCGCGACCCTTGAGCATAACGCCCATCATCGCCGATACCGTCGCCGTGCGCCCGAACGCCGCGGTCGCGGTCGGATATGTATCATGACGCCGTTGCAATTCCGAGACCAGCGCCGTCGTTCTGGCCGCGAATACCCGCAAGCCGCCGTTCCACGCCGTTCCGCGAATAATTTCGTCTTTCACTTTCGTAATCCTCCTCTAAAGCGCCAACTCTTCTGCTTTAACCGACTATCTATTTTTACCCATTACGCTCGTATACAATCCTCAAACCTTCCAAAGTAAGCAAGGGATCCACGAGTTCGATCGTTTCCGATTCTCCCGCAATCATTTCCGCAAGGCCCCCGGTTGCAATGACTCGCGGTTGCACGTTGAACTCCTTGCAGATCCGCTTTACGATCCCGTCGACTTGACCGGCATAGCCGAAAATAATACCCGCTTGCATCGCCGCAACCGTATTGCGACCGATCACGGTTTTCGGTTTGGACAGCTCTATTCGCGGAAGCTTCGCAGCCCGTTGGTATAGCGCCTCTGCGGAGATGCCGATTCCCGGAACGATCGCGCCGCCCAAATACGAACCCGAAGCATCGATATAGTCGAAAGTCGTTGCCGTTCCGAAATCGACCACGATAAGCGGAGTGCCGTATTGCTCGATTCCGGCCACCGCATTCACGATACGGTCGGCACCGACTTCGCGCGGATTCTCGTACCTGATGTTCAAGCCCGTTTTAATGCCCGGCCCAACAACCAATGCTTCTCTTCCCACATACTTATGGAACAACTGCTCCAAAGTATTCATGATCGGAGGAACGACGCAGGACAGAATAACGCCTTCGATCTGCTCTGCCCGAACGCCAGCCAATTGGAACAGGTTCGAGATAAGCACGCCGTATTCATCCACCGTAGCCGATCGATTCGTGCTTAGGCGCCAATCATGCGTAAGCACCTTGCCCTGATACAGCCCCAGTACGATATTCGTATTCCCGACATCCACGACTAGAATCAAGAGGAAGCCCCCTTTTTCTTCGCGTTCAGATCCAAACTGATATCAAGAGCTTGGAAAGAGTGGGTCAAGCTGCCGACCGAGATGACATCGACGCCGGTTTTAGCCACTTCTACAACCCGTTCCGGAGTGATTCCTCCAGAAGCTTCGAGCACGATATGAGGCGCAATTTCACGAATCACGGATACGGCTTCGGCCATAGCGGCAGCGCTCATGTTGTCCAACATCACGATATGCGCGCCCGCAGACACGCCTTCCTTGGCCTGTTCTAAGCTTTCCGCTTCCACTTCGATCATCATCGTATGAGGAATACGGGCTTTGGCCGCCCGGATGGCCGCCGTTATTCCCCCCGCCGCGACGATGTGGTTGTCCTTGATCATGACCGCATCGTACAAACCGAAGCGATGGTTCGCACCGCCGCCGATTCTAACCGCGTATTTCTCCAAAGTGCGGTGTCCGGGAGTCGTCTTGCGGGTATCCGCGATTCTAACCGACTGTCCTTGGGCAGCGACAACGTATTCATTCGTTTTCGTTGCAATGCCGGATAGACGTTGAAGCAAGTTAAGCGCTAATCTTTCGCCCGTAAGAATGCTATGAGTCGAACCCTCGACGATCGTCAGAACCGTACCGCGTTCCACTTTCGTCCCGTCCGATACTTGCGCGTTGAATTTCAAACTCTTATCGATCACCTCGAAAACAAGCCGAGCCAAAGGAATGCCCGCAACAATTCCGGACTGCTTGGCGTGAATGATTCCGCTCGATTGGTGATCTTGAGGCACGGTCGCCATCGTCGTGACGTCCCCCGAGCCGATATCTTCCGCAAGCCATGCGCGGAGGTGCTCCTTCACCGCGTCAACCGCGGGTCCCCCGATCGCCCATTCGCTCTCTCGTTCAAACATCGTCGTCGACCCTTTCTGTGCGTATCCCGTTTTCCCTATTTATTATTGTATGCACGTGCCAGTTCTGGTCGTCTTTCTGCGGATAGTCTTCCCTATAATGTCCGCCGCGACTTTCTTCGCGATACAACGCCGATTCGGTCACCAGAAGGGCGCACGTAAGTAGATTGGCATACTCTAACTCTTCCCGTTTCGTTAAGGAAAGCTGGAATAAAGGCAATTGTTTCTTTAAATCCTCTAACCCTTTGATCAGTCCGGCCCGGTTCCTTCGCAATCCCGCGTAACGAACCATACCCTTCTGAAGCTTCAATCTCCGTTCGATTAAAGCCCCGGTCAGAGCCGCATGCCTCTCGGCGGTCGGTCCATTATCGGCGATCGCCTTATTCGGCGGCAATTGATTAATCGCGTCTACGATCCGTTGTCCGAAAACGATGGCTTCCGACAACGAATTGCTCGCAAGCCGATTCGCTCCGTGGACGCCCGTCGAGGAAGCTTCCCCGCAAGCGAACAGACGGCGAATGCTCGTCTCTCCGCGCAGATTCGTCTTGACCCCGCCCATCATATAATGGGCAGCGGGAGCAACCGGAATCCAATCGGTTGTCATATCCAGTCCGTAATTCAAACAAAATTCGTATATCGTCGGAAAACGATGCTTAATGAGTTCAGGGGTTTCGTGAGTAATATCGATATAGACGTAAGTTGACTTCGTCGCCTCCATCTCGCTAACGATCGCGCGAGCGACGACATCCCTTGGAGCAAGCTCCAACTGAGGGTGGTAATTCTCCATAAACCGATCGCCGCGAATGTTGCGCAAATACGCCCCTTCGCCCCGAACCGCTTCGGAGATCAGAAATCTCGGCGCACCGGGATAACAAAGAGACGTCGGATGGAATTGGTTGAATTCCATATCCCGAATATCCGCGCCTGCCCGGTAAGCCATCGCTACGCCGTCGCCGGTTGCGACTTCGGGATTCGTCGTGTATCTGTAGAGTTGACCGGTTCCCCCGGTACATAGAATCGTTGCCCGTCCGAATACGGCCACGCGCGATCCGTCCGGCTTCTGAACGATCGCTCCGCGGCATTCGCCGTCTTTTGTCAACAAGTCTAGCACGAAATGGTCATCCCACAATTCGAGGGTCGGATCGGATTTGACCTTCTCCGCCAATGCGCGAACGATCTCGTAACCGGTTGCGTCCCCGTTCGCGTGAAGAATACGGCGCTGACTGTGCGCGCCTTCCTTCGTTAGGGCAAAATGGCCGTTCTCTTCATCGAAGTTCGTCCCGTAACGGATCAGCTCTTGAACCCCTTTGGGTCCTTCATGAACAAGAACGTCGACTGCCGAGGCTTCGCAAAGACCTGCCCCGGCAATCAACGTATCTTGTGCAAGAAAATCGGGCGAATCTTCGTCCGAAATTACCGCGGCTATCCCGCCTTGCGCATAACGAGTATTACTGTCGAACAAAGATTTCTTGGTTATCATTAATACGCGCTTCGTTTCGCTCGCCTTGAGCGCCGTAAATAGTCCAGCAATACCGGCTCCAATCACGATAACGTCCGTCTCTACGCGAGGAAGTTTGTCTAGATCAAAATCGACAACGTAACGTGGAATCATGGATAAGTTCGTCCCCAGTCCGACAAGAGAGTAGCGCAGGCAGGTTACTTAACCAGTAGCATGCGCTCCAGCGATAAACGGGCTTTGTCCGCAACGTCCTGCGGCACATAGATTTGCGGTTGCATCGTCTCCAATGCCTTGACGACCTTCTTCAGGTTATTCACCTTCATATTCGGACAGACAAGAAATTTCGATGCGAAATGAAAGGTTTTGTCCGGGCTGTCCAACCGCAATTGATACCCGGTGCCGTCTTCCGTTCCAACGATAAATTCTTTATGGCTGGATTCGCGGCAGTATTTCAGAATTCCCGTCGTGCTTCCCACGAAGTCCGCCATCTCCACCACTTCGGGACGGCATTCCGGATGAACGACGAATTCCGCGTTCGGATATTTCGCCCGCATTTCCTCGACGTCTTTAATGGTAAGCATGTCGTGGGTGTTGCAATAACCTTCCCAGATAATCATTTTCTTGTCGGTAAACTGGGAAACGTAATGGCCGAGATTTTTGTCCGGGCACCAGATAATCTCATCGGCATCGACCGAATTCACGACCTTAACCGCGTTAGCGGACGTACAACAAATATCCGTCTCCGCTTTCACGTCCGCCGAAGAGTTAATATACGTGACGACCTTGGCGTTCGGATGTTTCGCTTTAAGCTCGCGCAATCCGATCGGATTGACCATATCCGCCATCGGGCAGCCCGCGCGTTCGTCCGGTACGAGAACCGTCTTGTGGGGAGCCAGTATTTTGGCGCTTTCCCCCATGAAGTGCACGCCGCAGAATACGATGACGTCCGCATCCGTGGATGCCGCCTTCTGAGCGAGGAGAAAAGAATCTCCGCGGAAATCCGCGACCTCCTGTATTTCATCACGCTGATAATAATGAGCGAGAATAATGGCATTACGTTCCTTCTTTAGCTGCATAAGCCGCTCGCGCAATTCGCGATTCTGCTCTGCTTTACGCTCCAGGGCCAAAGCCTCCATGAAAATCTCCTCCCTAAGATGAACCGGTAGTTTGTGAATGAATGCACAAACATGGCGGGAATACTGTCTTTAGTGTGGACGAAAAGGACTTCGTTCATTAACACTTAATTTACACTTGCCTGATAAGGCTGTCAATTCATCTTGAACCGATTGTAAGCCCTTTTTCTCGGCTATGACTTAATATTCCTCAAAGCTGGAAACGCAGCTCCGATTTACCTGTTTCTAACTCGCTTTCTTCCCCGTTTCCACTTCATAGCGAAGGTTTTATGTGCAGTTTGATCGTGCAATGAAAAACGGGGTGCCCCTAAGCGCCATAAGCGCGGGAGCACCCCGTGTAATTTGCTGTTACTTCGGTTCTTCGGAATCGTCGTCTTTGCGCAAGTCCGGCATAGTTGCCAGCGGCTCGTCTTCGCGGGTTTGAATCCGCACTTTAACGTTGCCCAGCGTATCTACGATCGGTTCGGCTTTAGACTCTTCGCCGGAGGAGGAACCTTCTCCCTCTTCGCTCGGAACGATAATCCCCTTCTCGATCAAGGATTTGATCTGTTCGAGGTCAAGCGTCTCCACGTCAAGAAGCGTCTTCGCGATCAAGTGCATCTCGGCGCTCTTCTCGGTTAACAGCTTCTTCGCGCGATCGTAACAATCCCGCGTAATGCTTTGCATCTCTTGGTCGATCTCGTAAGCGATCGCATCGGAGTAGTTCTGTTCATGCCCGATGTCCCGACCTAAGAATACTTGACCCTGAGAGCTTCCGAATTGCATCGTTCCGAGCTTGTCGCTCATCCCGTATTCCATGATCATCGCGCGAACGATGCTCGTCGCGGACTTAAAGTCGCTGTAAGCGCCCGTTCCGATTTCGCCGATGAAGATTTCCTCGGCCGCACGGCCCGCGAGCAATCCCGTTACTTTGTCGAGGAGCTCTTGCTTGGTTACGAGCATACGATCTTCCTTAGGAAGCATGATGACGTAACCGCCGGCGCGTCCGCGAGGAATGATCGTTACCTTATGCACCGTATCGGCATGCTCGAGGAAGAATCCGGCAATCGTATGTCCGGCTTCGTGGTAGGCGACAATGCGCTTCTCGCGATCGCTGATCACGCGGCTCTTCTTCTCCGTACCGACGACAACGCGGTCGATCGCTTCATCGACTTCCAGCATCGCGATATCTTTTTTATTCCGTCGTGCGGCAAGCAATGCCGCTTCGTTCAATAGATTTTCCAAGTCCGCGCCCGTAAATCCGGTAGTCCGCTTCGCGATCGTGCCAAGGCGAACATCCTTGTTCAACGGTTTGTTGCGCGCGTGAACCTTCAGCACCGCTTCGCGGCCCTTCACGTCTGGACGATCCACCGTGATCTGACGGTCGAAACGACCCGGACGAAGCAGGGCGGGATCGAGAATGTCGGGACGGTTCGTCGCGGCAACGATGATGATTCCTTCGTTAGCGCCGAATCCATCCATCTCCACGAGGAGTTGGTTCAATGTTTGCTCGCGCTCGTCATGTCCGCCGCCAAGGCCTGCGCCCCGTTGACGTCCTACTGCATCGATCTCATCGATAAAGATAATGCAGGGCGAGTTTTTCTTCGCGTTCTCGAATAGATCACGGACACGGGATGCCCCGACGCCCACGAACATCTCGACGAAATCCGAACCGGAGATCGTGAAGAACGGAACTCCCGCTTCTCCCGCAACCGCGCGGGCGAGCAAGGTTTTACCCGTACCTGGAGGACCTACGAGAAGAACGCCTTTCGGAATGCGTGCGCCAAGCGCGGCAAACTTACGGGGATCTTTCAAGAATTCGACGACTTCGACCAATTCCTGTTTCTCTTCATCCGCTCCGGCCACATCCTCGAACGTAACCCGCTTTTTCTCTTCATTATAGAGACGGGCGCGGCTCTTGCCGAAGTTCATTACTTTGCCGCCGCCGCCCTGCGCCTGATTGATCAGGAAGAAGAACAGTACGAACATGATAATGAACGGAATGATGGAAGTCAGAAATGTCAGCCAGAAGCTTTGTCCCGGCATTTTTTTGTCTTCGACGGCAATGCCTTTTTGAACAGCCGTATCATGCAATTTCGTTGCCGCAACCTCGGTTAAAGGAAGGCGGCCCGAGAATAAATCGCTCTTGACGTCGGCAGGCTTCTGTTTGTATTTACCGGTAATTAAATAGGTACCGCCTTGTGGCTGAATCGTAAGCTCGGTAGCGTTACCTTGTTCTACCACCTGCATAATTTCATTGTAATTCAAAGCCTTAGTCGTCTCGTTCTTTCCAATGAAAAACTGAACGATTCCGACAGTCACCAAAAAGATAAGTAAGTAAAACCCTGTGTTGCGGATGAACCGATTCATCCCCGACCTCCTCTCGACACGCTTACATCATTTTACCATAGCCTGTCTTGGCATCACAATCACTACGCGCCGTCATAAAGACGACGTGTCTTAACTCGAATACACTTCCGGTTTAAGAATTCCCACATACGGCAGATTGCGGTATTTCTCCGCGTAATCAAGACCGTAACCGACGACGAACGCATCCGGAATCGTAAACCCGGTATAATCGGCGTTCAGGTCTACCGTGCGGCGCCCCGGCTTATCGAACAGCGCCACGACGTTGACGGATAACGCATTGCGGCGTTCCAGCACATCGATCAAATAACTCAAGGTCAAACCGCTGTCAATAATATCTTCTACGATAAGTACGTCGCGCCCTTCAACGGAGGCGTCTAAATCTTTAATGATTTTGACTTCGCCGGAAGACCTTGTGGAATTGCCGTAACTCGATACCGCCATAAAATCAAGTTCGATCGGGATAACGATATTCTTGGACAAATCCGCCATAAAAATAAAAGCGCCCTTCAGTACGCAAATGACGAGCGGATTACGCCCCTCGTAGTCGCGGCTGATCGCCGCCCCTAGTTCCTGTACCTTTTGCTGAATTACTTCTTCCGAGTAGAGAACTTCTTGAATGTCTTTTTGCAAAAAAGGTACCTCCCATTGAGATTATTACACGGTATGATGGCATTACTCCGATCATGCCCTAGTTTTCAGTCCCGACCAAGCATAAACGGATATCGCCGTTCTTAGGAATGGCGGAGACGAATCGGATAAGCCTAACGTCATTCTTTCCGAGTCGCGTAAGTGAAACGCCATGTCGATCGGGTATCCGCGGTAACCAAAGCATGACTTGAACGACGCATTCCCGGTATCCAGAGCACGCGTCCATCTCCATCTACCAACAGGGGAAGTTTATCGCGGCGGGAACGTGGCACTTTGGCATCGACGAACATATCTTGCACTTTTTTGGTGCCGTTTAGTCCGTAAGGATGCATAAGGTCTCCAGGCAATCGGCTGCGAACCCGAAGGGGCATAATCAATTCATCGGCATCGAAGCTAGCTTCATTCCGGTTTGTCGTCCCGTTGGGCAAAGAACCCTCCAGACGTTCTAACCGAATATGCTCCCCTGTTTCCCCGATCGCAACCTCGCTTATATTATCGGAGACGATATACGTAAAATTTACCGGTTCCGGATGACCCGGGCCGATATACGCCTGTTCGTATTCCCTTATCATCACCCAGCCATCCCCGATATCTAACTGCGTAACCGTGGGACGCTCCTGTGTAAGCGCAGCAAGGATTTCCTCCACATGCCCGTAGTCCAGCATATCGCGCGGGTTCGAAGAACAGTTTAATATTAATTTAATCAATCTGCGTTGTAAAGCGACGTGGAGGCCGCGGAACCGTCGTCGCTCTAACCGGAAGCCTTCCCCCGAAGGAGTTACTCCCTCTTGAAAGGCTTGAAGGGTCTGGCCTTCCATGTAGTCGTCATCCGCCGCTGCCAGATCGGATAGTCTGACCAAGGAAGCCTTCAGCCTAGGATTATATTGTTCAATCATCGGCATTACATCCAATCGGACGGCATTACGGAAGTAATGCCGGTCGATATTACTGCTATCTACCGCGAAAGGCACCCCGTTTCGCTTACAATAATCCAGAAGCTCACATTTGGTTATACGTAACAAGGGGCGAATCAGTTCCAATTGTTCTTCTTTTCGACGATATGGGATGCCGGCTAACCCGCTGACTCCCGTTCCCCTTATGACTCTCATAAGGACCGTCTCCGCTTGATCGTCCGCATGATGTCCGGTCAGCAAGTACTTAGCGGAATACTTGTTTGCGACCCGTTTCAGAAAATCATACCGCTTTTCCCGCGATGCCGTCTGGGGATTGATCCCCGAATCCGCTATGTACGCAGGCATTCCAAGCTCGACGGATTCAAACGGCATTCCGTACTCCGAGGCCAAGCCGCGCACCAGTTCCGCTTCGGCATCGGATTCCGATCCGCGGAATTGATGGTTCGCATGAGCTACGATGACTTGAAAAGGCTCTTCCCTCGCCATCGCGTTCAGAATATGAAGCAGCGCCATAGAATCCGGCCCGCCCGAAACCGCCGCGACGACTTTGCCCTCTACGTGCCACCAGCCTTCCGCCCGCGCCTGTGCCATGATGCTTCGTTCCCACTCATCCTGCGGTTGCACCGTCATTGCTCCTTTAACGACCTCTATAAGTGCCAGTTCAAAAGGTCAGGTTAAGATTCGACGTCGAACCCGCTCCCTGCTTCGCTTCGTGATCAAAACATGACTTTTTGAACTTCCTCTATAAAGAGGATAAACACTCTTTACGCTCTATTGAAACAACCAGATCGCCGCAACCGATACGCTTAGCACGATCGCCGCTCCTAGCAGTCCCGCCATCCAGCCGGGTACACGGTCTCCGGGAGACTTCGGCTTCTGCGAAATCCTGACCGCTTCCCTCCACTCGCGACCCGCTTCCCGCGTATCCGAGAATCGTCCCGTCAGAGCCTTCTCCATCCAACCCTCAAGCGGCAGTAGCTTAGGATTGCTTCCCACGAGCTTCAGCAGCTCCCGCGGGTGCCGATTTTGCGGAAGCAGCGTCTTCGTCAATTGGATTAACCGTTTGCCGTCGAGAGCATGCAGCCATAGCATGGCTACGGCAAAATGGTCGTATGCCGGATCTGCGATACGGCTCCCGGCCGACCAGTACCCCCGGTCGTAAATCTCGGTAAACTGCCGAACGCTGCGGCCGATGGCGGATGCTCCGCCGAAATCGACCAATTCCACTCGCCCGTATTCTCCGACAAGCACGTTATCGCTCTTAATATCCCCGAATACCCAGCCTGCTTCATGTAATTCCGTTAACCGTTCTAGGAGCCGGTAACCCACGACGCCCAGCCAATGCGAGCCATGCTCGCTTAAATAAGCCTTGACCGGGATGCCTGCAATGTATCTCATTACGTAGAAGGGAACTTTCTTGCCCTCCAGTATTCCGTCGTCCACATCTAACAGAAAGGGAGACCGCTGTTTCTGCGAATGGTCCAGAGAAGTTAGAATATTCACTTCCCCTTGCAACTCCGCGGCTTCATGACCGATCTTAACCGCGCAACCGACCCGGTTACCCGCGGTAGCCAAATAGACTTGCCCATTCGAGCCTAATCCTAGCAATCGTTCCAAGCGATAGTGCTTCCCATTCCACTTGCCCCTAATTTCCGTCCCCTTAGGGTAAGGCTGATTATCAGACGACGTAGTCACTCCGCACCTCGTTCGAATCGCCCCGCGCAGCCTGGAGTGGCGCATCCGCTAGCTCTGTTTTGCTTATTTTACCACAAGTCTCGCCGATATAATCAACGACTTGCAATAGGGCAGGTCCCGTTGGAGTCGTCCCCCGCATCCGAATTCGGTTGAATAGGGAACCGATCTTAGCGGAACTCGCGGTCCAACCCGCATCCATAACGCAGTAATCATGCTGCGATTCTCCCGGAAAATGGAATACGGATACTTGGCTTCTACCCGTCCTGGCTTGCAGACTTAAGGTTAGATCGCGGATCGCTTCCTCCACGGCGTGCAGCTTGGGCTTCATGCTGGCGCTGGCATCGATGAGCAGCGCCACGGAAAGCGACATCGTTTCTTCCATATCCTCCATCACTCTTACGACTTCCGCGCGTTTAGGCGGAGGAAGCGCCCCGACGTTCTCGACCCCGAACAGCTGCTTCAGTTCTTGATTGACGGCTTGGCGAATGCTTCCCGCCACCGTCTGTCTCGTCATCATCTGCACCGTACGGGATAATTGACGGCTCGTGACGATTTGACTGATCCCGCCTCCGGCGCGCGCGATCTCGGCAATCTCCGCCGCTCCGTACTCTCCGATAGTTCCTTCGTCGATTACGCCCGCTACGTTCACCGTAATTCCTTCCGCATAGGCTTGCGCCGCGGCAATAACGGGACTCTCTCCCACATTCGACCCTCCGTCGGTAATGAGCAAGATTTGCTTCATCATTCCACGCTCCTCTTCTTGTCTTGAATCTATTAAAGAGTGTCGCCAAGGAATGGAAGATTTAACCTTGAAACGTTCAAGCTCGGGTCGTATTGCCGAGGCTGATGTAAAGAACCTTTGGAGCGTATAGCCGCCTGATTGACCTGACCGCGTTACTATCTGCCGTAGAGTTATGACGTATTTTTATATATAATTGGATTTATATCGTGATTTGTATCGGTCAATGAATGAGTGTAGGGATTATCCGACTATACTGGTATTACGAGGAGAGGAGCAACGATCATGAGAAAAATGACTCTAACGGACATTCAAAATATTAAACGCTTGAGCGATGATGCCGTCGAACATTCTCTCGATTATTCCGTCGCTCTATTTCGTGGCAGAAAACAGCAACCGCAACAAGCAGATAACCTGCCTCCACGAAGCCCCGACGAGATCAAAGCCCTTAACTACTTAGCGCGTAACAAGCTGCTGACTGCCATGAGTAACGGAACCGTTCAATATGACGCAGAAAGACGGGTGTTGCGCCTTGCTAAATATACAACAGGCGAATGAAGCGCTTGTGCAACTAGCAAGTAAGGACAAGTTCGATAGACTTAATACCCTCGAACCTCTTGGCGGGAAACTACGATAAAATAACCGAATTGCAAGTAGAAGAAAAAGTCGTGTACGTGATTGGCCTTGAAGACATTATTCTAGATAGATTGAGAAAAGCCGTTCATTGGAGCTCGGGAAGAGACCGCGAGTGGGGGTATAGGCTTCTGCTTATGTATTTGGAGAACCTGGATTTGAACTATCTCACAAGCCAGTTCGAGAACGATTCAGAGAAAGCGGAATTTCGAATTTGGTTCGATGAAGCTGTAAGCGAGAAAGACCGGAAGCTAAACTAGCCAAGCCGTCATCATCATTATGAAACCCGACCGTTATCCGTAGCTTTACAATAAAAAGGAGCTTTCCCGGATCCAAGGGAAAGCTCCTTCTTCATCCCGTACTGCTTATCTATACTCTCACTTCCCTTCCGTCCAATCAGCTCACCGTCCTCGGTCGCTCCAACCGGTTAAGTCCCGGCCAACGGAAGGCTGCCCACTCCGGCTGATGTCGCGTCAGCCGCGTGACGATAACGGTCATATCGTCCTTCACGCCCCCCGGATATTGTCGCAGCGCCATATCGAGGAGCTCGTCCGCGATATCTTGCGGCTCATCGGCAGCAAGCTCCTGAAGAACCCTCTTCATCCACTGCTCCTTGTTAATCGCATGGCCCGGGGAATCCAGAATGCCGTCCGTCATCATGATTAGCGTATCCCCAGGCTGTAACTGCACCCTGAGAAGATCGATCTCGATATCCTGCAGGATGCCGATCGGCAAGTTATTAGCGGCGATCGGAATAATCTCCCTCCCTCTTTTAATAAAGCTTGGCGTCGATCCAATCTTAAGCATCGTCGCATGAGCGGTATACAGATCAATGAGCGCCAGATCCACCGTTGCGAACATTTCCTCCGGAGAACGCAGCAGCAACACGGAATTCACCGACTTTACCGCGAGCCGTTCGTCGATTCCCGATTGGAGCAGTTGCTCCAGCATCGACAACGCCGCGCTGCTCTCCATTCGCGCTCTCACCCCGTTGCCCATTCCGTCGCTTAGCGCCACCGCAAACTTTCCATTTCCCAGCTCCACCATACTGAAGCTGTCTCCCGAAAGCATATCGCCATCCTTGGCCGCTCCCGCCACCCCCGTCTCCACCTCGTAAATTTTGGCCGATGCGAACGTTACCGTGCTTAAGTGCGCCGAAGGCACGCCGCTTCGCTCCTGACTGACCGAAACCGTTTCCCCGAGAATCTCGGACAGCAAGGGGGCGATCATCTTGCGGCATTCGTCATACCCGGTGCGAAAAGCATGCACCATCTCGATATCGATATGTCCCTCCTCCAAACTCAGAATATCTATACTTTGAATCGCCAGCCCCAGACGTTCGAGAGCATCACGGATTTGCTTCTCCTGAACTTCCATCTGTTTGGCTTCGCGACGGATTTCCTTCACCAGATCGTCCATAACCTGCGAGACCCCCGACAACTGATCGGCCACGAGAAAACGGCTATCCTGCAATTGCTGCCGCCAATGCAAATCATTGCGATACACTTCGTACTGGCGTTTAAGCACGTCCAGCACGAGCGGCGTCTTCACGCAAACCCGGCTCCAAGATTTAGGCATCTGAGCGGGCATCAAGTCCGGCTCCTCTTCTACTGCCGTCATCATGTCCGTCATCAGCTTGTAGGTCTGAATGAATTGCCCGTCCCAGCATAAGTTGCGGCGATGACAATTCGTGCAAGCCCGCTCATGAACCTCGTTCACGAAGTGGTCGAAGTCCCGGCTTTGCCTAGCGGTTTCCCCTTGCTGGGTCATCTGACGGAAACTCCCCGAGAGCTGCCGGAAAACTTCCGAAAACTTTTCCACCCTTTCCGCCGTTAAATCTCTCACCTTCTGCGCATAATCATGCTGGTTCTGCGCATAGTTTGTAGTACCGGGGATAAATCTCGATAGAGCGTTCAGAACCGAGCGGGGAGTGAACAACATCATAACCATAGCTGCCACGGTCGCCCACGTGGACATCATCGTGTCTGACGCGGTTCCCCCATATAACGTTAATACCGACGTGCCGAGCAACAACCCGAACATAGACGCCGCTTTCCCTCCTTCGCGCACCAGACCCGCCATAAGTCCGCCGAAGGCCAACAATCCGATCTCCGATGCCGCTCCGAGATTGGACAAGCTTAGAATCATACCCGCCACGACGCCGGCCGACGTCCCCAATGCCGGACCCCCGACGAAAGCCGTCATGACGACGAAATAACGGGACAAGACGCTGGCAACCGCAACTCCGTATACCGTCCAGCCGGTCATGCCGGTAAGCAGGCAAGCTAGCAAGATCGCGACGCCCACCCATTCCTCATGGCGCAAATCGGTCGTTTTTCTCGTTCTTGCGAGTACGGGGAGAGCGTGAACGAATAATAGCGTTAGCACGAAAGCTAGGCCCGCTTCCACTACGGTAAGGGCATAGGGCAACCAAGCGGTTTTGTCCGACAGTAAAGTCGCAAACAGACGAACGATCAACGTACCCGCGAAGACGACGACCGGCGCATGGGACAAATCCGCCCTTTCATAGAGCACCAATCCCCGATAGAGCAAATAAATCACGCCGATCTCCGCGCAAATGATCGCAGGCATCGGTTCTATTGCCCAGAAGCTGCCCGCGACAAGCGATAGCATTGCCCAGAACGCCAAGTCCTTGCGCAAGTAGAGCACTACTCCGAAAAAAGCCGCCGCGAACGGCGCAATCCCTTCCAGCATAGTCGCCCTGCCGAGCAAAAAACCTATCCCGATGATCAATAACACCCATTGCTGCGCACGAACGGCTTCTCCCCATCGCAACAATAGCGAAGGCGGACTGGAGCTTTCTTTCGATTGAGCGGATTGTTTCCGCTTCTGAAACCAACTCTTGTTTCCCGTTTCGGGAGCAAGGGAGGGTCCGGTCCCCGCACGCGGTACGAAAGGAACGACGGACGGCTTGTCCATGATGCACACCCCATTCACCAGATTGAATTGTGTTCTTAATTATAGGGGGGGCATTTCATGAAGTTTGTCAGAAACGGTTGGCGCGAAAAAAGTTTTTTCCGACAGGATCGGGCGGATGTTATCGACGCCTCGCGCGGAAGCGGCAAACCCATGGCGCCCATAGGTTATTCACTTCCCTCTGCATATACGAACGCTTGCGAATCCGCTATTCCGACAACAAAAAAACGCGCTCATCCGACGGGGGATGGCGCTCCATGCGGCTCTTCCTCAGACGCCAACCGCGCCGGAATGCCGGATAGGGGCGAATGAATGCGCGGGGTTAAAATTTTCTCATCGACGAAAAAACAACAAAGCCGGACCCTAGGGTCCGGCTCGGAATAACATTAATCAAATTATATCTTACGAACGACGTCCACCGCGTCCGCCACGTTTGGATTCGGTACTTTTCTTAAGATTAGAAATGCGCTCTTCGCTATCCTTAAGGAAGCGAGACAATTTGTCATCAAAAGAGGGGGATCTTCCGAAACCACCACCTGGTTTGGAGGGACGACCACCGCGATCCCGTGGTCCACGTTGTTGCGGTTGTTGCTGTTGTTGCTCCGGCGGTTTGTCCACGGCTTGACGAATGGATAGACCGATCTTTCCGTCTTTGTCCACGTTAATGACCTTGACCGTAACCATGTCATTAATCTTCAGATGCTCATGAACGTCCTTGACATAGCTGTCGGCAATCTCGGAAATATGAACGAGTCCGGTAACTCCACCCGTTAAATCCACGAAAGCTCCGAAATGCGTAATGCCGGTAACTTTGCCCTCCAATTTGGTTCCCACTTCGATGGCCATAAAAACCGATGTTCCTCCCTGAACCTAAATGTGCCCGAACCGCATAAGTCCGGCTATGCCAATTATAACCGACAATTCAAAGCAAGGTCAACAGATGCTAGACTACCTTAAAGCCTATGTATCGCCTATTTCGTCTCGATCGGAATCTCTCCCGGGAACCCTAACCCATGCTCCTTGCGGGCAATTTGGCTAATATATTCATCATCGTTCAATCGTGCGATATGCATTTTCAGCTCTTCGTTCTTCGCTTGGGCATCGGTCAGCTTCTGATCAGCTTCCTGCAATTGATCTTTGCGATCGCTGATTTGTCCGTATTGTACGATGAGAACGTACGCGGCCCAGCTCATAAACAATACCAAGACGAACAACAGTAATTTTAATCTCCTGCGTGCGCCCGTCATGACGGGTGTCGCGGTCATCGTGCGTGAAGACAATTCGATGCCTCCTTTCCCAAGCGGCTAAACTTTCCAGAAAAAAAACGTTGAACGCGATCATTATAGCACAATATGAGACTAGAAATATCCTTCTTCCGATGCAATTCCTTCAAAAAAGTTGTCGAACCCCGGCTATTACTTCTTCCTCCAAGCGTCCCGGATTCGTTTCGCGCGCTCGCTCAAACTCCGATAGGCCTTTACGACCGGTTCGAATTTCCTCCGAACAGGCAGTAGCTTATGCCATACCCAACCCCCGATTCGTGCTACGGGCTTCAGCAACAGCTTTCCAATCCATAGCAACGTCGCTACGGTTACGATAAATACGATATCCAATATCTTCGCTAGCAGACGAACAATCCATAGAAAAGGAGTTAGCAAGATAGTATCCACGAGTTTCCACGCAAAAAGAAATATCGATTTAATCATATCGAATAACTTGCCCGACAGCTTGACCACCCAGTTGCTGAACAGACCGAAGTAACCCGTCACGCCGATCCCGAGTCCCAGGAAAACGTACATCCGCACTTCGCCCTCGTTATGGCTAAGAAGAATACTGAATACCCCTAGAGTGGCCGCCGCCCAATAAACCACATCCAACCCGGGAAGCAGCCAACGGGCCACATGAAAGCGATGAGAAGCGACGCGATAGACGTCAAAGACGAGTCCCATAACTAGCCCGCACATCATCATGAAGGCGATCGTCATCCCTTGTGCGGCTGCGCTCACTTGAATAACTTCCCGAACAAGCCCTTCGAAGAAGACTTATTCCCCGAGCTGCCGTCCAAATAGATAAGAGAATGTATCGTTCCTTCGATGGAGACGAGCCCTTGATCCAGGCTCAAATTTTTCATGTGCAGGTTTTGCCCCCGAACGGTCAGAAATCCGCATTCGGTCTCCAGCAGAAACTCCTCGTTATCGAAGCTCTCCACATTGCTGACGCCGGAAATATCGAGCGATTTCCGGTTAAGCATGCGAACCTCTTGATGCTTGGCACCCTTCACGTGTTCCATGGCACGTCCCTCCTTGCCTTTAAGACTAGCCTATGGCTTTGAGGGACGAATTAGAACAGAGCGAATGACTCGCATGGACAACTATTCTAGTAGCTTGCTATGGATGAGTTGCGAGTTCATCTTAACGGCGATTATCGAATTAAGACGCATACCGGTTTGCTAATGCGCAATTCCGTTCCGGTAAACACCGGTAAACCCGATTGCTGCTCTATGCGGAACAAGACGATGTTATCGGAATTTTGATTAGCGGCGATCAGCCACTGCCCGTCCGGGGACAAAGCGAAATTCCTTGGGAACTTGCCTCTCGTCGAAACGTGCCCCGACGGGTGGAGCTCGCCCGTTTGTTCGTCTATGCGGAACACGCCGATGCTATCGTGCCCGCGGTTGGAAGCGTACACGAAACGGCCATCCGGCGACGCCAGGATTTCCGCGCACCAGCTCTCTCCTTCGAAAGACGTCGGAAGCGTGGAAAGGGACTCCTGGCGCACTAGCTTGCCTGGCTCATCATGCGACAAACGCGTAATGGTGCTATCGAGCTCGTTGACGACGTATACGGCTTTGCCCGACGGATGGAACGCGAGATGGCGAGGACCCGCGCCCGGCTCAAGTGAAACGGCATCATGCGCCGACCACTCGTTGGCTTCCGGTCCGCGGCCGTAGACCATCACCTTGTCCATCCCCAGGTCGGCAACGAACAAATATTGGCCGTCCGGGCTGAAGAAAACGGAGTGCGGATGCGGCGCCTCTTGTCGATCGGCGTTCGGACCCGTGCCGGTGTGCCGGAATCGGATGACCGGAGCCAATGGTCTCGCATCCGGTCCGATCGGGTACATCATGACTGATGCGCCGCTATAATTCGAGACGGCGAGCCAATCCTCGGACGGCGTTAAATGGAGATGACAAGGATGATTGCCATGGGTTGGATGGTACTGGCCGGGACCTAACTTGCGAGACTCCGCGTCAACCGGGAACGAGGCGAGTTGCCCGCCTTCTGCCTTATCGCCGTCTTCGTCAACGTATTCGTCCGTCTCGCTGACCGCATACAATCGCGTACCTGCCTTGTTCATGCGCAGGAAGGACGGATTTTCGATCCCGCCGTATTCGGCGGTTTTAACGAACTCGGCCGTATCCGGCAGCAATTCAACGCGGGTAATGCCTACTTCGTTCTTGGCGCCGTAAGCGCCGATCCATATTTCGTGAGCTTTGGCCATGACGATCGCTCCTCGGTTATGTAAAATGAATAACCCCCGAGTGGCCTCGAGGGATCCTTTTTTCAATAATACAATAATTAAGAGTTTTGTGCAGGTGTTGCTCGGCCCGGTTAAGAACAATGAATGCTCGGCTGAACCATCAAGCCGTAAGGCTTTAACCGGTAACCCGGCTCATTGCGGGCATCCGTGCGTTCGAAGAACGACCAATCCATCCAAGGATTATGTTGGCCGGATTGATGAAAAGGACCTAACAGATTGCTAAGGCTTCCCGCAACCTCGATGTCGATTCGGCATTCGCGATCGGCACCGATCATCGATGGGGCGATGTCGATGCCGTCGGCATCCTCCCAGGCAACGACGCCGGAGGAATGCCCGTTCACACGAACTTCGGAGCATACGCCCTTCCATTCTCCAAGGTAGAGCTTGTAGCGACGCTCGCTTGCAATCGTAATCTTCAGCGCCGCGTCCGGATCGATTGCGTAATGGTAGACGATGTTGCCCGGATAATGCGGATATCCCTGCAGCGTCCAATCGCCTATAGCTAATTCGTCCGGCTCCCGTACGATCCGCCTCTTCGCGTCGATCGCGAAATCGCCGACAACGTAGATATTTTCCATCTCGTCCGCATTCCGGTAGGGACAAGACAAAATGAACTCATGACATCCCTTGCCCATCTGCGGCAGTCGCGTCTTTAACCAATCCCGATCGATGAAATAACCTTCGGCGCGAACGGGTACCTCTTCGCCGTCCAACGAAATTCGAAAACGCTCCGCATGCTCCACGGCAACATAGAGCCCCGAAGGTATCTCCTCGCCGATTTCGAAAGAGAACCGCCACTCCACTGAAGCTCCATCCCGTTCATGGGGCTGTAAAGCCCAACGGAACCGTTGCTGCTGGCCGTTATAATGGATATCGCGCATGCCGAGACGATCGCGCACTTGCTGCTGCGCTTGCCATACTTGCATCGGCTCCGACCACGACTCTCCGTCCATCCGGTAGCTGCACCGGTCCAGCGGCAGGGCGTTCGGCATCGTCCGGGAGAAAGGACAGTTCACGGGAAGAGTCGCCGTCGCCATCGTCATCTCATGCGCCATCCGGTACGTGAAACGGCACTCGGCGGGGGTGCCCTGGGCAGGCAGTCGTTCTTGCTCCCGAACCTTGCGCACCCAATACAGTTTCGACCCCGCTGCGCCCCAACGGTCGACGAAACGCATTCCGCCGCTATCCGAAGAAGACGTTGCTGAAGCCGCCTTCCGGATTACCTCTCCCGTCAACGGATTCCATTCTTCCAGATCTCCCCTGACAGGGAGCCGCACTTCCGCTTCCGCTCCGGTTGTCCTGTCGTTGTTAACTACGAACAACGAGTAACCTTCCTCATGTTCACGGAACATGTACAAAAGCTGGGGAAGCTCAAGTCCATATTCGCTGCTCAACGATATTCGGCGAAGCCCATGCGGAGGACGCTGAAGAATCGAGACCGCTTCACCAGCATCCTCCGTATGGTGGAAACCGGCATGCCGCTCTAACGCCAGCCAGTCGTCCGACGGCTCGCCGTCGATCAGGCCAGGCAATCCCCCAATCGCGATAATTAACCCGCCGACGTCCGCGAACTTCCTGAGCAGTTCGAAAGTCGAGCGAAGAACCGTGTGCAACGCTGGAATCAAAACTGCACGGTAAGGGGCATTCTTGACGAACAGCTTCCCATCCCGCACGTCCCCGTCATCAGCCATGATCGTTTCGTCACCGAAATCGAAGTCGATATGCTGACCAAGCAGCGTCTTCATTGTCCGGACGAGCTCCGCCTCGTATTCGTTAACGGCAAGCAAGCTCGGATCCTCCCATTGAAGATAAGAATGCGGATCGCTGCCCACCATCGTCCAAGCGGTCGACGCGGGATGTATCACCAACAAATCGCGAATCGGAACGCCGTCGCTTAATACGGCCGCCAGTCTCGCAAAATAATTTTCCATTACACTATTGTATTTCCACCAGGGGGAAACATCGCCGAATACCGGCGGAAAATCCCGCTTGCGGCAACCATTCAGACTATACAACGACAGATGCTGGCATCTGATCGTCACGCCCATCGCGAACTGCCAATCTCCGATCCACTTCTGGCCTTCGAAGGTGAAGTCCCATCCGCAGCAACCGTAAGTCTCGCTCAGTACATGTTTGCGACCGTATTGATGGGCAACGCTCGTGCATTGCTTAACAGTCAGCCATTCCTCGGTTTTCTCGTCCAGGATGTCGATGCCGGGAACGTGCTGATGGCGGTAATGCGGCATAACCGCGCCGGTGACGCGAGTAGAAATCCCAAGATTATGCTCGATTAAATAATGTCCGGTAAAAGCAAGTCCGTTCGCTTCGCACCATTCGCCGATCTGCCTGGAGTACGCATCCTCGAAGCATTCGGAGATCGTTCTCCAGTAGTCGTGCCTCGTCTTGGCAGACTTTGCTCCCTCCAAGAACAGGTAAGGCAATCTTGCGATCAGATCGTAGCCCCGCTTCTCTAGAAAACGATCACCGAAATCTTCCGTCCAAGGAAGCCAGGGTCTCCCCTCCGCGTAACGGCAATGAAAGTCGGCGATGCTCGGTTCGTCCGTGAAGATTCCGGGAATCGCGCCGCCAAAATCTTCGCCGACAAGCCGCTTGTACGGCTCATGCGTGACGGAGATAAAGGCGGTTACGGCATCCGGATTCAAGTTGTCGACCGGCGCCTCGCCGTTGAACCACTCGCTGCCGGCGGACACTTCGCGGCGCAGCAGCAGCCATACCGGCGCACCCTTCTCCCCTTCTCCATCGCGACCTTCATGATTCGCCTCCGGCCCTTCTTGCTCGGACGCCTCGTCCAGTACGCGTTCCAGGGAAATGATCGTTGTTCCTTCGCGCAGACGCGCCCGGAACACCGCCAACATCCCCTCTTCCTCCGCCCGGGGAGGGGCGGCTCTCATTTCCAGCGTCACCGCCTTGGCTCGATAAGCGTCGCCCATCGATGCCACCCGTCCTCCCGCTCCCCCCGAAGGAAAACGGTCCTCGTCGTATAACCAAGCACGAAGCCCAAGCTTGCGGGCGGCTGCTACGACTTCCGCGACGCAGGACATCCATTCCTCGCCCATATATTCCGTCTCTAACCCTTCGCGCGAGTGCATGAAGAAGCCGCCCATGCCCTGCTCCTTCATCTGTTCCGCCTGCCGGATCAATTCCGCGGCGTCCAACCGTCCGTTCCAAGCCCAGAAGGGACTAGAACGGTATTCCGCGCCCGGATCGCGGAAATGATCGCGAAGAGAGAGCTCGGCCTGTCCGATTTCGCTCGGGCTTATATCCGCATTCATTCCGCCGCCTGCCCATCGTTGGCTTCGCGGCCGAATCGCAGCACAAGCACCGAGTTCCGCGGAAGGAACAATTCGACCCGCCCGTCCTTAAGGCGTGCCGGTTCAACTTGACCGAAGTCGCGCGACCGATCCAACAGTTCCCACTCCGCATAGGTGGGATACGTCGCCGACATCGAGCTTCCTTCCAGTTCGATCGTGTACTCCCGGCTCTCGCCGCTGAAGTTACTGACCCATAGCGCCGATTGTCCGTTCTCAGACGTCATGGCCAACGCGTAAAGGCCTTCCGCCCGCACCGATACTTCCGCTCTGCTAGAATACACCGACAGCGATTCGAATTTCTCGAACACGCGATAAGATTTCTGCGGAATGCAATAGGCGTCGAACAATCCGCTGTACAGCTCGTGCGGTTGCCCGTCATAGTAGTTCGCCTCGTCGACCGGTGCATCTTGCAGCATGGCGAATACGGCGGCGATGAAGGATGCTCCCTCTTCGTTCTTCTGTCGTTCGAACAGATTGCGACGGAACGTCTCGCCGCCCGGCTTCCATAGCTGACGCCAGATTTCGTCATTCGCTCCCTCGTCGGCCCGCATGTAATTCCATTCGTTAAGATGGCTTTCCGTCTGGATATAACCCGCATCATCCAGCAGTTTGCGGGCTTTCAGCGCATTGGCTTCAATCTGTCGGGGATCGTCCGCGTACGTATGCCACGTGAAAAAGTCGAGAGGCAATTCGTGCTGGCGACAATAGGCTACGAACCCTTCCGTGAAGGGCATATTGACCATCGTCGCGGCTTGGCCTCCGACTTTCAGCGCAGGATCATGCGCTTTGATGGCCGTGACTGCGATCCGGTACAGGTCGTAATATTGCTCCGGCGTGCCGGACCACATGCATTGCCGGTCTGGGTTGTCCGGCTCGTTCCAGATTTCCCAGTAACGGATATCGTAATGGAATCCGTTCGCCCAGCCTTCATTGTAATGGCGGATGATGTTCACGCAGATGCGCGCCCACTTGTCCATATCGGCTGGCGGATGCACGTAGTATTTGACTTTCGTATGTTCGATGCTCTCTCCGAGTCGGTAAACGATTTTCGCGCCCGTCGCCAATACGGAAGCGATATATTCGTCCGTGCGGGAGAAATCGTAGCTTGCCGGATCATCCTCATCCCGGTTCATATCCCGGAAAATCGTATGAATATCCACTTCTCCCGGATTTGGCCAATTGGTATCGTGCAGCCGGACAAGAGGGATGCCCGCCTTTTCATAATAGACGGATACGTCCATTAAAGAGCCGTAGCATACGGGGCCGTTGTTCACGCCGTGCACCCGTTTAAGCGGAGATGTCTTGCGATCGTAATGCAATATAAGGTCAGCCATTATTTTTCCTCCTAATGGAACATCCAGCCGCCATCTACATTCAGCGTCTGTCCGGTAATAAAGTCGCTGTCCTCCGAAGCCAGGAAGACGAAAGCGCCCTCGAGGTCGTAGGCGTTTTCCCGGCGGGAGAAGCATTGAGCCGCCGCCAGCATCGTCGCGGACGCGGCAAGTTCCGCCTCGCTGAACCGTGCCAGCTCCGTCTCGGTCAGCACGGCACCCGGCATGAGGCAATTCACGGTAATCCCGTGCGCGCCCACCTCCCGCGCAAGCGCCCTGGTAAAGCCGATGACGGCTCCTTTGGACGAGACGTAGTGCAGCAGATTACGCTGACCGGTCAGGAAGGTTACGGACGAGACGTTGACGATTTTGCCGCGGCCCCGCTCTTTCATGTAAGGAAAAACGGCTTGGGAGCATAGGAACTGGGAGCGAACGTTGACGCCCATGATATGATCCCAATCCTCCTCGGTAATTTCGAGCCAGTTTTTGCGCGGATCGATACCCGCGTTGTTGACGAGAATATCGACCGGGCCGAACCGGCTCGCAACCGCTTGGACCATCGCTTCGACATCTGCACGACGAGAGACGTCCGCCCGAACGAACATCGCCTCGCCGCCCGCCTGCACGATTTCGGCAACGACCTGCTCCGCCAACTCGGGATTGGCGACGTCTACGATAGCGACCTTCGCCCCTTCCCGCGCGAAGCGTTTGGCGATCGAGGCTCCGATCGAACGGGCGGCCCCGGTCACGATGGCCGTCTGACCCGACAGTCTCATAGGCCGCTCCTCGAAGCCGAACCGCCCTCGAGCGCCGGGAGAGCCAATGCCGTATATTGGCGCAGCGCGCCCTTATGTTTAAACTCGGGCGGCGACCACTGCCGGAGCCGTTCGGCGAGTACGGTCTCGATTTCCGCCGCGGCCAGCTCCGCGCCTTCGATGCCGACGATGTCGATGCTTCGTCCCGGAATGTCGATCCGAATGAGATCGCCGTCCCGTACCGCCGCGATCGGACCTCCGTCCAGCGCTTCGGGACCGAGGTAACCGACGCACGGTCCGCGCGTCGCCCCGGAGAAACGTCCGTCCGTCACGAGCGACGTCGTACGGGACAGCTCCGGATCGGAGGCGATGAGCTCCGACATGAAGAACATCTCGGGCATGCCGACCGCTTTCGGTCCTTGATACCGGATGACGACGACGTCTCCGGGCACGATGCGCTTCGCGAGCAGTGCATCGACTGCGTCGCGCTCGCGATCAAATACCTTGGCCGGCCCTTGGTGCACCTGCATGTCGGCAACGACGGCGAACTTCTTGATCGTCGCGCCCGCGGGAGCGAGATTGCCCTTCAATACGGCCAGCGCGCCTTCGGGCTTGAGCGGTTTCTTGACCGTGTAGATAAGATCCCGGCGATTCAGCTTGTAGTTGGCGAGGAACATCTCCGCGAACCGCGGCATCTCGTTTTTATTAAAGTCGTCCAGATTTTCCCCCAGCGTCTTGCCGGTAGCCGTTAAGACGTCCAAATGAAGAAATTCGCGAATCTCGTTCATGACGAACGGCACGCCGCCCGCATACCAGAACAATTCCGTCGGATAATGCCCCGCCGTCTTCGTATCCACGAGCACCGGAACGCGCCGGTGGATCTCGTCGAATTCCTCCGCCCGCAGCTCGATGCCGGCTTCCCGGGCGATCGCGATCAGATGCATGACGGCGTTCAGCGAGCCGCCGATCGCCGAATGCACGCTGATCGCGTTCTCGAACGCCTTCTTCGTCAGAATCATCGAAGGCACGATCCCGGCTCGCGCAAGGCGCATAACCTGTTGGCCTGCATCCCGGGCGGACCGGCGGATTTCCGCGTTCGTCGCCGGAATGAGCGCCGACCAAGGCAGCGCGAGCCCGAGTGCTTCGGCCATCGCCTGCATGGTCGCGGCCGTACCCATATACTGGCAAGCGCCGCAAGTCGGGCAGCATGCGCGTTGGAAGGCCAGAAATTCTTCCTTCGTCATCTGCCCTTTATCAACCTCGACGCTCATATGCCATAACTCTTCGTTGGAACGCAAGCATGGCCCCGCCCCCATCGCTCCTCCCGGCATGTGGATCGCGGGAATATCGAGACGCGCGATGGCCATTAGATGCGCGGGCACCGCCTTGTCTCCGGCGGAGGAAAGCACCATCGCGTCGAACGGGGTCGCGAGCGCATGGATCTCGACCATCGATGCGATCAGATCTCTCGACGGAAGCGAATAATGCATGCCGCCGTGCGCTTGCGCGACTCCGTCGCAGATGTCCGTCGCCGTATAAATAGCGGGCTTGCCGCCGAACTGATAGACGCCTTTCTCGATCTCGGCGACAAGCTCGCCCAGATGATAAGAGCTCGGATGGCTGGCGCCTGCCGTGCTCTCCACGAGCACTTGGATCTTGTCGAGATCCTCGACGCTCCAATCCATCGACATGCGCAACGCATCGCCTTCGAAACTGATTTTGCGAACCTTCTGACTCTCGTAGACGCGATCTTCCATAAATGCCGAACCCTCTTCCCGTTGTTAGATTCGCTCCTATTGCCGCCTCGTTCTACCTGCGAATCCGCCAATCGTCCATCTCGTCGAACGGATAGATCGGCCTCGGCACGCGGTCGAAGGCGAGCGAGAGAAGATTGGCCGTACTGGCTCCCGGAGTGTCTAAAATATAGATTTCGTTCGATAGTTTCTCGTATTCCGAGCGGAACTGATTCGCCGACTTCACCATGACCAGATCCGCCTTCAGCGGTTCCAATCCCACGCTGCGATACAGCGCCGGATCGCCGGTAAACACCGCCCGTTCCATGACGACGATGGAAATGCCCCCGATGGCGATAACCGCGCAAGTCCCCATGTTTCCTTCGAGGTTCTCGATAAAACCGTTCCCGAACCGGAACTTGCCGCTACCTATCTTCGTCACCGTGCCTTCAACTTCGAGGGGAATGCCCGCATCCGTCGATACCGAGTGCCCTAGCGACACCCGAATTGAACTTCCCTCTCCTGCGGCAACCGCCTGAAGCGCGGCCGCGGCGTCGACGACCGTCAGCATCGCCGTAAGGCGCTTATGGGCGTTCAACTCAAGCAATTGACGAAGCACGTGGACGCTGTCACCGGGAGAACCGGCTCCGGGACTGTCCGCCGAATCCGATACGATCATCGGACCCGCTTCTTCCTTGCCGTCGGCCAACAACGATACGATCTCCGGCACCGAATATAGCCGTACATCGAATGCCCGACGCCTGTCCCACATGAGCGACGCTAGCCGGTCGGCTTCCGCTTCCGCGCGCGTCCGGTCCTCGCCGACGACGACGATCGAGCAACCCATCTCCTTCACGTCGAGCCAAGGTTGAACCGCGAACAACGACGTCTCGATGGCGCTCCCGTCGCTCTCTCCGATCTCCACCTCCGCCCACAGCTCCCGCATCGGACCTCGATAAGTCTGTTGACTTTCCGCGGGAACGATCATCGGCACTTTGCGATAAGCAATGATCGGTTTCAGGCGTCCTCGAATTCGGTCGAACAGAAGCTTCGCCGCTTTGTAGCCCGTTTCCTGATAATCCACATGAGGAAAAGTATGATAGCCGACCAGCGCGTCGACGATATCCACCATCCGGCGCGTAACGTTCGCGTGCGAATCGAGCGTAATGACGATAGGTACTTCCGGACCGACCAGCTCTCTTACATCCGCCAGAATCTCTCCGGCAACGTCGTCTTCGTCCTCCGCCGACCATGCTCCGTGCAAGGCTAGCAGTACGCCGTCCGCAGGCAGCGATCGGCGAATTCTGCCGAACATCATTTCTTTCAGCTCGTTCAGAGTCTTCCTGCCGATTCTTCCCGAAGATACCGCTCCCGTGTACAGCGTCGGAAGAAGCTCTACGCCTTCCTCTTCCGCCGCTTGATAGAATCCGTTCAATTCGTTGCGCGCGGAGCGATCCTCCGCCATCTTCTCGTCCGCCGCGAAATAATAGCGGAGAAAATCGTCCACGGTAGGCACTGCCTTGCTGAACGTGTTGCTTTCCTGAATAAAACCGCCCACGATAACTCTCATCTCGTATGAGCTCCTATCTATTCGAATTCCGGCCCGTCCGGTAGGAGAAACCGTCACAGCGCATAACGCCTTCCTCCAATATCACAACCAGCGCATGACGCTCGTCCGTTAATCCATTCCGCTCAAGCACGACGCGCGAAGCCGTATCCGCACCGTCCTCCGGCCGTAAAACCAATTCCTCCAGCTTCCGTCCGTCCAAATACGCGGTTGCCCTGCCGTATGCCTTCACCGGCATCCGAAGTCGGAATGCGTCGCCGCGGAAGTTCCACTTGAGCCTATGCTCGCTTTCTTCCGCGAAGCCCCGGCGATCAACCGAAAGATAGCCGATTCCGTGCTTATAATCGGCGGACTCCTCCGCCTCCCAGCGATCCGGGCTTTGCGCCGATCCGGCCAGTCCTTCCGAAGGCAGCAGGTTTACCCAATGCTCCCGCCCCTCCCCCTGTATATCCAGACGCGAACATTCGGCGATGACGCCCCCGCTCGCGATGATACCGATACGTCCGGATACGGCGGCCAGCCCGATTTCCATCTCGATGCCGTTAACCGTCGCTTTGCATCCTTCTTGCCTTTGCTCGACGGTAATGCGATAGTTGGCCGGCTTTCCGAAAGGATGACGATCGCCGTAATCATGCCGATCGGATTTGGCCCAAACGGAAAGCGCCTCGCCGTCTTCGCCCCCGGTCGCTAGAATACGCTTCGTTCCGTCCCTCGCGATATGAATCAAGGCAACCGCGCCGCCTTGAACGGTAAGACCGATACCGTCCGCGAACATGCGCGGATCGGGCTCGCCGTCCGCCCATCGCGGCATGACCGTCGAACCGACCGGTCCATTCCAGCTCCAGACGACGGTAAATAACCCGGTACTGACGATCTCGGCGCTCATCGTGAATTCCTCGTAGGCTTGACGGACGAAACTAACGGCAGGCGCATTGTTGGCGGAGAGCACGAAGCGGTCCGCGTACGGCTCCGTCCAAGGACGCGAAGCGGCGTTGATCGTCCCTTCGCCGCGCTCGTTCAACGCGGGATACATCGCATAAAGCATTCCGTCAGCGGTTACTTGTCCGGAGTATGTCTGTCCCCATATCCCATATCGCTCATGGTCGCGGGTGAAAGAGTGCCAGCAGGAGCCCTCTTGATACAGCTCCCAGGCTTCTTCCAGATGCGCTTTTTCCAATTCGGCACGAAATAACGCCTGATAAGAACGATTGCTGCCGACGGAAGTGGCGGGCGCATATACGTAACCGCCGTACACGTAGGCGGGATAGAATTCAAGCGGAGCAGGATGATACTTCAAGCTTTGCGGATACAGAAGGAACGCCGGATCGCCATACGGCCCGTCGGGCCGATCGGCGACGAGCGCCGCCAGCGACCAGGAGCCTCCCGTATTGCGCGACATGCTCATCATGGCGACGATCAGCCAATCTTCGGAACGCCGAATCAGCGTGCTGGCGTAAGTTCGCTTATACATCCCCTTAAGCAGCGGCTGATCCGTTTCGTTGCGGAGCGGATGCGGATGCTTAATGAAGGGGCCTTCCGGTCGGGAAGCCGAAGCATACGCGATGCCCCCTTGCTCCTCCTTCAGCGAGCCCCAGCCGTAAATCATATGATAGATTCCATCCTCGTACACGACGGAAGCATCGAGAGTCGCGAGCGCCGCATCTTTCGGCGTATACCGATCGGCCAACCCCCGGCCGTCGAATACGGGTCCGGCGTTGTGCCAGCTTGCCCCTCCGTCCGTCGAGCGCAGAAGCGTAATGACTCCAAGATGGACATATCCTTTCGAATACAGGCTTACGTAAAAATACCAATTCCCGGATACGGGATCGATGAAGAAATATCCGTTAACCGGCCAATCCCATACGCCGATTCCGGCGTGGACGGGGTTGCCGGCAAATTCGGAGAACGCGTCGAACGAAGGATCCCCGATCAGAGGATGGCAGTGCCAATGCTTAACATGCCGGCTATCCGCGTAGTTCATGGTCCGCCTCCATCGCGCTCAGGATTTAACCGAACCGGCGGTAATGCCGGCCACCATGTATTTTTGACCCGCAATGAAGAAAATCAGGCATGGGATGATTGCGATCATAATATCAGCGAATAAGAGGTCCCATCTCTGACTGAACTTTCCGTAGAATTTAAAAACCGTCATAGGAAGCGGCCATTTGTCTCCCCCGGCGAAGTAAAGGTAGGTCGTCACATCGTTCCAAACGCCGATGAAGTTAAAGACGATAACGGTAACCGTGACCGGAGCAAGCAAAGGAAAAACGATTCGGAAAAACATCTGAATCGGACGGCTGCCGTCTATGATGGCCGCTTCGTCGATCTCCCGCGGGATCGTCCTGATAAACCCGGTATATAGGAATATGCTTAAAGGCAGCGTATACGCGATAAATATAGAGATAATACCCAAATACGTGTTATTCAGGTGCAGAACGAGCATCGTGAAGTAGGTCGGGATGATTGCCGTCGGAACGATAATCCCCGTCAGAAAATAGAGCGAAGTAAACTTGGAGAATCTCGAGCCTTTTCTAGCAATGTAATACGCCGCCATGGCAGCCAGAAATCCGGAAATAACGACGACCGTGACGCCGATAAACACGCCGTTGATCAAGCCTTGAAGCGCGTTAGACTTCTCGAATACTTGAACATAATTATTGAAATGGAGACTTTCGGGCCAGCTGTAACCGAGTCGATTGGCACCGAGCGTGTCTTTAAGCGAGTTGACCACGACAATCCAGATAGGCATGAGGTAACATAAGGCGACGACTACCATGACCGCTTCCAGAAGAACGGTTGCCGAACGGAACTTTAAGGTGCGCTTCATCAATAATCGACCTCCAGTCTGCGGAACAAGCCGAGAGTAATAAAGCTGACCAGACTGATGACGACCGTGAACAGCAAACCCGCCGCCGCGGAATAACCGAACAAGCCCGAAGAAAATGATTTGAAAATGAACGTGCCGTAAACTTGCGTCGCGTCAGCCGGCCCTCCGTTCGTCAAACCGTAAACTTGTCCGAACACCTTCGCGCCTCCGATGAGACAGAGAATCGTATTGATGCACAGCGAATAGATCGTAAGCGGAAACGTAATGTTCCTGAACTTGCTGATTCCGCCCGCGCCGTCCACCGTAGCGGCTTCGTAGTATTCCTTCGGAACGGACTGCAGACCCGTCAGGAAAATGACGACGATAGCGCCGATCGACATCCATATATCCATTACGCAGATAGCCGTCATGGCATACTTGGTGTCGGTCAACCAGTTCTGAGCCAAGAACCCGAGACCGACGTAGCGAAGCAGCGTATTGATCGGTCCGAAAGTCGGTTGGTAGAGCGCGCTGAAAACATAAGCGATGACGAGCGGATTAAACACGAACGGCGAAAAAATAATCGTTCTGTAAGTATTTTTGAATTTAACGCCGTTGTTCAAGATGAGCGCCAAGCCGAAACCGACGACGATTTTCACGACGGTCGTGGCGGCTGTGAAGATCAGCGTGTTTCGTACGGAAATCGCGAATACCGGCGATTCGAACAAGTCTTGAAAGTTCCGCCAGCCGTTGAATTTGGGATGCAACGGAAAGTAGGAAGACCAGTTCGTGAACGCCATCACGAGTCCCGACAAATTAGGCAAAATGAAGAATAGACTGAATAGGCAAAAAGCCGGAAGGACGAACAGCACCGTATATTGCCTGGATATTCCTTTAGATCGCATGCCGTACCCCCTTTCCAATGAAACCGCCGCGCCGGTTTCCCGGTTCGCGGCGGCGTGTTTAACCGCAGAGCCGATTACCAGCCCGGGGTTTGGACGGTGCGGTTATATTGCGCATAGTCCGTATACCAGTCATCGAAAGCCTTCTTGATGTCTTTGCCGTTGAAAATATCCAGGAACGGTTTGCCCGCATCCGTACCGAGCGGGAAAGTCGGGAAGCGCTGGCGGATAACGTCGAGCGTGACCGGCATCCCGGTTTGGGCAATGTAGCCGTCCATCTCTTCCTGCCAAACGCTCTTCTCGGTATCGTAGTCCTTGTATGGCGCCGCGCCCTGTACGGGCTTAACCAGCAAGTTGAAGTGATCCGGTTCCATCAAATAATTGACCAAATCCTTCGCTTCTTGCTTATGCTTGCTGTTCAGCGGCACGCCCAGCGCGCGTCCCGACAAGTTAACGACGGCGCTGATCTTCGAATCGTCCATCGTGAACGGCATGAAACCCAAATCCTTGACTTTCTCGGCATCGAGCTTGGCGAGATCGTCGTACAGCCAATCGCCGAGAACGGTCATTCCGTACTTGCCGTCAAGCAGTCCTTGATAGCCATCCGCGATCAGTAGAGACAAATGGTCTTTGTTCGTATAAGGAACGAGAGAATTCATGCGCTCGGCGAACTGCATGAAGCCGGGCATCTCGGAAGGTTTCGTCTCGTTCTTGGCCATCTTCGCCGCGTCTTCGTCGGTAACCGAGTAGACGCCGCCGACGGCTTGCAGCATCTGGTAAGTCCAGCTGTCCTTGCCCGGGATGAAGATCGGCGTGACTCCCGTTCCTTGAATCTTCTTCAAACCGTCCATCAACTCCGCGTAGTTCATCATCGGCACTTTGACTCCGGCCTTCTCGAACACTTTCTTGTTATAGATCGCGCCGAAATATCCGAGCGGGAACGCATAGGCCTCGTACGCTACTCCGTCTTTCGCCGTGAAGAGCTTCACGCTGTCGAGCGTCTTGTCCACCCACGGTCCTTGAAGAGGTTCGAGGAAGGAGAAGGGAATCATGCCGTCGCCGGCGTTAGCCATGAACAGATCCGGCGCGTCGTTGGTCGACATTTTGGTTTTCAAGATATTGATGAACTGGTCGTCGGGATAGACGTCGACGCGAACCGTGTTGCCTGTCGACTCCTCGTAAGCGGCTATGGCGCTCTTCAGCCCTTCGGACTCGCCCCAAGCGTTGAAAGTCGCGAGTACCATTTCGACCGGCTCCTTGCTCGGGGAAGCGCTTGGACTTGCCGAAACGGACGCTCCCGCCGAAGGCGAGCCTGCGGGTTCCTGCGAGGACGCATTATTGGAGTTCCCTCCGCACGCGGCCAGAATCGACGTCATGAGAGCGGTTACCAATAGCGTAATTCCTAACTTGCCATTTCTTTTTAACAAGCGATGACCTCCATTAATCTGAATTTTCAATCCATTTGTATGCATGATCATTATTGCAAACGGAATGTCATGCGGGATATAGAGGATCGTTCGGCCGGTCTGGATTTTTGGACAAACTTGCGGACGGGCGATCGGTCAGAACGTCATCAGCTTGTTCCAGATCTTGTTGTACGAGGCGCATGCGCCGTTAACATCATTCCGATTGCCTCCGATCCTGTCCAGTCCGCCTTATCCTCCCGGAAAATAGCGTTGTGTGTACTATACAATAATCGATCCCTCGGGAAATATGGAAGATTGTTCGGCCGTTCTGGATTATTGACCATATTTCGTTCCTATCGGCTAATTCTCCTTGGGCTTGTGCTAAAATAAACCCAAGGGGTGGTCAGACTGAGAATACGCAATCCGTTGCAAATCAGGCTTTTCTTCTTCTATTCCCTCGTCTTCGTTCTGATTATCATTCTTGCAAGCGTTCCCACTTATATTTATCTCAAGCGCGGAATCGAGAAAAACGCCCTCAACACGATGAACGAGACGGTCGGAAACGTTGCCGAGAAGCTGGACGCCAGCCTGAAGGAATTCGACAATATCAGCAAACAGCTTTACTTGAGTACGGATTCGAACAACCGCACCGTTATTCAGCACTTGGAAATTCTACAAAACGATAAGGGCTCCTTCGACGAAATCGAATCCGTGCAAGCCGTCTACAGTCTGCTAGGTCTCGTCACTTCTATATACAACGACATTCATCGGCTTACGATTTTTACTTCCCGCGATGCCGTCTATTCCAATCCGAAAGCTCAAATGCCCGTCGCGAAGGCTTATCCTGACTCTTCCGAATTACAGGAAATCCGGCAATCCGCCGGAGAGACGGTTGTCCGATATGCGGATCGCGACCGATGGGCAAGCAGCGATGCCTCGCCGGTTTTCAGCTTCAGCCGATTGCTTAATCCGAGGCAGGATAAAATCGCGGTCATCGAAATGCAGATTCGCGCGGGAGACATGCTGCCTCTCGACCAAATTCGTTCGATATCGGGAGCCGTCCTCGCTTTGTCGGACGGCGATCACGTGCTTTTCGACAGCGCGGCGGGCAATGCCTCTCAGCCACAGCGGAACGCGTACGTTTTCCGGAAAAATATCGAATCCGCGAATCTGACGATCTCCCTGACCGTTCCTCGCCGCGTCGTCCTGTCCGAACTCGTTCTTTTCCGCAATTTCGCTGTAGCCACTCTATTCGTGCTTGTCGTGTTCTCCCTGCTCGTATACTATTACTTGTCCAGACTGCTTACCCAACCGTTAGTCAAATTAAAAGAAGCGATCGACTCTATCGATCTGGAAGACAAGAAGCTCAATATCGACAACAAATACAAGGTCAACGAGATAGAGCGGATCAACAGGTCCTTCCGCAATATGAATTCCCGACTGCAGCATTCCCTCGAACAAATCGTGCAGTTCCGCATGACACAGCTGCAATCCCAGTTCGATACGCTTCAAGCGCAGATTAATCCGCATTTCCTGTTTAATATGCTCGGCATCATTCAAGAGTCCGCCGAGAACGGGGAACTCCCCCAAGTACGGACGATTTCTCGCAGCTTGTCCGAATTCATGCGCTATTCGATTTCCACGGATTCGCCGGTCACGACTTTGGATACGGAAGTGTCCTTCTCGATGCGTTATTTGGAACTAATGAAGACGCGTTACATGCATAGACTAACTTACTCCTTCGACTTCGATCAAAATATGTTGCACATGATGGTGCCGAAGCTTATTATCCAGCCGCTTTCGGAAAATGCCATCAACCACGGCTTCGCAGGCATTCCTCACCCGCTTCATATCGAAGCGACGGGACGTCTTGTCGGCGAACAGTGGGAAATCCGCTTCCGGGACAACGGAGCGGGTTTCGGCCCGGAAAGGTTGGAAGAGGTGCGGTTCAAAGTTCAGAAGGCGCTCGAGCATTTGAATTCCGACTTCGATACGATAAAGCTGGGAATGGGAGGCATGGGCCTGACCAGCACGATCGTCCGGCTCAAGCTCATGTTCCGAAGCAAGCTTCAGGTAGAGATCGGCAACCATCCGGACGGCGGAGCGGAAATTACAATGCGGGGATTAATCAACGGGTAGGTGACTTCACATGAGAATCCTGATTGTAGACGACGAACCTTTCTACATCGAGCAATTCAAGAAAAAGCTGGCGATCGCCGGCTCCGAGTCGGGGATCGAAATCGCCATCGCCGGCGAATGTTACGACGGCCGCGAAGCGCTGGAATTTATCTCCAAGGATAAGCCCGATGCGGTATTCACGGATATCCGCATGAGCGCGCTCGACGGCATCGAGCTGGCTAAGGCCATCCGCCAACGTTATCCGGAGCTCCCCGTCGTCATCGTAAGCGCCTATCCTTCCTTCGATTATTTGCGCGAAGCGATGCGCGTCAACGTCTCCGAATATATGCTCAAACCGATCGACATGCAAGCGTTAAAAGCGATTCTGGACAAGCTTTCGCTGCAATTCCGCAGCCGTAGCGACAAGATGGCCAGGGACTGTCTGCTGGCGGTGTTGGCTACTCCCCAATTGGAGGAATCCACGGTTCAAGCCGCGCTCCGGGCGCTGCCCCATCCTTATTATCGCGCGCTGTTCGTACGCAATAGGGAATCCGTATACGAATATCCGGTGCTGGCGCCTAATATCGAAGAGGACAACGAGGTGCTGCAACGGGCTTTAAGCCCGTTGTTAGCCGGGCAGCCTTCCTGGATCATTCCGCTCGACGACGGGAGGTCGCGGCTGATCGTACTCGCCCTGACCGACGCGAACGGGCACGACATGTCCGCCATTCTGGCAACCGTCTCCGCCCATTACGCCGGCGACGGCATTAGACCGTCCATCGTTTACAGCGATGCCTTTGCCGATATTCTAACGCTGAACCGTCTCGTCCCTACTCTGCGGACCGCTCTTACCGATAGAATCGTTATCGGCAAGCCGACGTATTTCGCATTGTCCGCCCTTAGCGCGCCTTTGGCCGCCCCTTATTCGGACATCGAACGGGCAAAGCTGGACAAGCTGTTGGCCGCGCGCAACACTTCCGGAGCGGCCGCGTTCATTCGCGGACTGTTTCGGAGCTGGGAGAACGGCAGTTATCCCATGAAAGCCATCGGCAAACGGATGAAGGAAATCGTCTCCGTAATCGAGCGTCATAACGGCGGTTCGAGCCAACTGGAGCCTAAGGACGGGGATGCGCGCATCGACGAACTTCTGCAGACGGCTCGATCATTGCCGGAACTCGCCGAAGGGTTCCTTTCCATGCTGGCGCTCGTCTTCGAATGGGACGAGGCCGAACAAGAAAGCGGGGACTTCAGTCGGCTGTTCGCCCGAATCGAGACTTATATCGCCTCGCATATCGGCCAACCGCTTTCTCTTCCGCTGCTGACCGAGCGATTCCACGTCTCCAAGACGCTGCTTTGCAACCTATTCCGGGATTATACGGGCAAGTCGTTCGTCGAGTACGTAACTTCTTATCGCATGCGCAAAGCTCAGGATCTCATGCGTTCCTACCCCCGCATGCGTAACAAGGAGATCGCCGAGATGGTCGGTTACCCCGACCAAAACTACTTTAGCCGCGTGTTCACGACGGTCATCGGCATGAGCCCGAGCGATTTCCGGTCGCGCAGCGCCGCAAGCGGAGATTAACGCCTTCTTAGTCTAAAATTCCATAGCTCCCGAACGATTATCCATATCTTCCTTCCGATTTTCTCCGCTATAATTCGCAGCAAGAGCGGCCTAATTATAAGCATGACGGCCGCCAACTTGAAAGAGGAGCTGTATTTATGAATTCAAGGTTTTGGCGTAGGGCAATCTGTTTCGCGCTTGTACTGCTGCTTACCTCACCTCGACTTGCCGACCTTCCCACTGCGTATGCTTCATCGCAGACGTATTACGTCAGTTATTCCTCGGGCAACGATTCGAATGACGGGCTTAGCGCCAGCACTCCGTGGAAGACGCTCGGCAAAGTTTCCTCCCGGACCTTCGGAGCCGGCGATTCCATTCTGCTTAAGAAGGGCGACGCATGGACCGGGGAAACATTATATCTAAACGGCAACGGCACTTCATCCAACTGGATCTCGCTCTCCTCGTATGGAACGGGAACTGCCAAGCCCATCATTACACCTTATACTTCCGTGGCAGCGATTCCCGCCGCCAATCCGACCGATCTCGCCGCGAACGGTTTGCTCTACGCCATCTATCTTCACAATGCGGCCGGTTGGAAAATCTCCGGACTCGAGATCGGCTATGCCAAGAGCGGCATCGTCTATGTTAACGATACTAACGGCTCGCGTGACGGGTTATGGATCGAGGACTGCTACATCCACGACATCGTCAAATGGCCGATGAACCCCTTTCCTTCCGCCGATAATCGGCTTTCCTCCCTGCAGATCATGTCTTATTCGGTAGGCATCTACACCCATTTGGACGAATCGTCCCCCTCCAATCAACGTCTGAAGAACGTCACGGTCAAAAATGTCACGATCGAACGGACGGACGGGCCGCTGGAAATCCGCAAAGCCGACAATGTATCGATCGAAGGCATCCATGCGAACGAATCGTATCGGGAGGGCATTCAGTTGACGGGCATTAACGTCGGTTACGCCGGAACGCCGGTCGGCCTGCTGAAGGATAGCGTCATCCTCAACTCCGGCATAAGCGGCATGGCGTGGGGTACGGCGGGCTTGCAATTCAACGCCGTGGAAAACTTCGTGGCGGACAACGTGGAAGTGGGCTATACCCAATCGCCGAACGGCATCGATTACGAGGGACTGAACAAAAACGTCACCGTGCAAAATAGCTACATCCACGACAATGCGGACGAAGCCGTGATGGTGTATCGCAATCCCCAATGGAGCGGAGGCGTCGAGAACGTCAATACGAGTCTGATCAACAACGTTTTCCAGAATAACGGCATCAACAACGATGGCAACCCGCACGCGGCCTTCCTCGTGCAGCAATACAACTACACGAACGGCGGAACCGTGTCGGGCAACACGATCATCAAGACTAGCCGTGCGCAATCGCTCAACATGATCGTCGAGCGCACTCCCCAATTCAACGAATACTGGCCTACGGGCAGCTATTCGCTCTCGAACAATACCGTAAAGCTTCCGAACGGCAATATCCTGAATTACGCCTCCACGGGCTTCAGCGGCACGCAGGGGAAAAACGGCTGGACCTACAGGCAGTTCAACGGATCGACGATCAGCGACCTCGCATGGAACAATGCGAATCAAACCTGGCAGGGAAGCGAGACGTTCCTGCTCGTCGGCGAAGACTGGATGCATCCCGCAACCGGCTATGCGACCGAGCGTATCTGGACGGCACCCGCCTCGGAAAATATCCGGATTACGGGCAATCCCAAGAAGTCCGATTCCGCTCTCGGAAATGGAGTCATCACGAGCATCTGGAAGAACGGCACCCAAATCTGGGCCCAGGCGGTCACGACAACGGCCGGCGTACGGCACGACATGCAGGTAAGCGTCAATACAGGGGACACCATCGCGTTCGTCTTGGATCCCAACGGCGACTCCTCCTACGACAAGACGACGTGGAACCCGGTCATCGAAGAAATTAAACAGACCTCTTTCACGGCCGACGCGGACTTCGGCCCGCAGCAAGGCATGTACGGCTGGCGCTATGTCGAGAACAACGGGAGCGAGGAAACGAATATGACCTGGAACGGCGCATCTGGGGTATGGTCCGGTTCCGTAACCAACCTATTGATCGGCAGCGACTGGCAGCACCCGGCAATCGGGATCCAATCGCAGCGGAAATGGATTGCGCCTTCATCCGGTACCGTGCGAATTACCGGGTCAGTCCGTAAGTACGACTCGGCCTCCGGCAACGGCGTTATCGCGAGCATTTGGAAGAACGGTGCCAAGATATGGGGCGATACGTCGGTAACGACCTTGACGGGGACATCTCATGACTTTACGGAAACGGTAACGGCGGGCGATACCCTCTATTTCAAGATCGACGCGAACGGCGAGCCTTCCAACGATAAAACATATTGGAACCCGACGATCAGTCTCGCGCCTTCCTTTAGTTTCGACGAGATGATGTCGCCGTATTGGTCGGGAACTTCGATGTCCAACGAATCGGTTCAGATGATCTCGTCCGACGGGCTGGACGCGGAAGCCCCCCTTCTCTTCCATCCGACCGGTACGATTACCGTGAGGAACGCCCAGCTTGGCACAGCTTATGCACAAGGGACCGATTGGACTTACGACGCCGTTAGTAACAAAATCAAATTGACGTCCGTAACGTCGGCAACTTATATGGACAGCTCTAGCTTTTATCCTGCCACGCCGCCGTCCGGTTGTTTTACCGTTCCCAAGGTAGGCGGCGGTAACGTACTAGGCTGCGAAGGTGAATTTTTCCACGACCGGCAACTTGCCGTTAGTTATCCGCACAATCCGAACGTATGGCCAGGATCCTTCCCCGCCTATCAAGGAGGCAATCTGCCCCGGACAATCGCGAAGTTGACCGCGGGACAGCCTCTTGGCTTGACGCTTTACGGCGACAGCATCTCGGTAGGCCATTCCGCCAGCGGGGTGGAAGGCGCCGCTCCCGGCCTGCCAAACTGGGGTACGCTCGCGATGGTGAAGCTGCAAGCCAATTATGGCTCTAACCTGACGTTCCGCAATCCGTCCGTCTCTGGCCAAACTTCAGCTTGGGGAGCATCCAACGTCCATGCTCTTGTCTCGGCGAATCATCCCGACCTCGTCATTATCGCGTTCGGCATGAATGATGGAACGGGCGGCGTTGCTCCCGCCGCCTTCAAAAACAATGTCCAAGCCATCATCGACGACGTACGCGCGACGAACGCCAATGCCGAATTTATTCTCGTCGCGCCTACGCTCGCGAACCCGGAGACGGCCTATGCAGGCAATCAGGCCGACTACAAAGCGATATTGCAACAGCTCGTCGCCTCTGGAACCGTCCTGATGGACATGACCGGACTCCATCAGACGCTACTTGGCGGCAAGAGGTTCCAGGATATGACGGGCAATAACGTTAATCATCCGAACGATTTTCTCGTTCGGGCTTATGCCCAATCTATGTCCGCTTTGCTGATTCCTTGAAGAAATTTTAGAATTTGCATGATTGATACATTTAGCACTGGGTAGCCCACAACTAAAAAAAGAAACCTTGAAAGGCACAAAGCCAATCAAGGTTAATGGAGTTACGTAACATATTTCTGGTATTTCCTTTACCCAAAACTCAAGAGTCTCAGCTAGGAGGTTAAATTTCTTCAGTAGATTCTTACTATAGTTGTCGTGCTATCCATCTTGAAAGGTGATTCTATCTTCTTTTCCCTCACTATAGCTAGAGGGGCATTCTACAGTTGCGAATGAATTTGAAAAAAACCGCAAAAAAACGAAGATAACAAAAAACAGGTCAACCATGGTGTTGTCTAACTATAATCGACCTGTTAGTGCAACGGAATAGCATTCTTTTGATGTGCGTACAAACGAATTAGAGGAACCTTTATACGGATATTACATGGGTAATAAGTGTTTATGATTAGTTCTTTCGACACTGGGTAACCCCACAACCTCCAATCGATCAAGGCTTAACTCACTAGTCATTCTTTGTTCATCTTTACTCTACGTTCCTTGTTTTGGAATGTAATTATAACTTCATATGCATCGTTAGGGCTTAGTTTTGCCTTTTCAGCCTCATCAAGAGTTATTTCAATAGTACGGAATTGAGGGACTAACTCTCCTTCATCATAGTTTAAAAAATATCGTCCATCCTCCATACTTATTTCTATCCCATAATCAGAAAATATGACACTCATAATAACGCTCCTTTACTTTAATATTTTAGTAACGATTAGTTTGTCTAAAGGTACTTGATCTATTGTTGCTTCAATGATCCCACCGCTGGTATAACCTCCGGGAATCCATTGGGAATTTGCTCCTACCTCATTACCATCAGGCATTCTTAAACCTGTCGGCTTTGGTATATCTACACGAACAGGTGAACTTCCAAGAGTTCCCGGATCAAGACTTAGCAATTCTTCCAATTTAGACACATCTCCTCCGGATTTAGCAATTAAGTCGTCTGCAACAGATTTTGGCATTATAAATGTACCTGTTGGTGGTCCTAAAGGTCTTGTAGGTGCACCCCACTGAATTTTTGTTACACCACCTTCAAACATAGCTAAGTGACTATCAATGTACTCTTTTGATAAATAAGTTGATGGGTTCGGTCTTAATCCCTTATCAGTTGCTAAGATTTTATCTACAACTTTAGGGTCTATAACTTTACCCGTCCCCTTAATAGGCACCTTATTATTTATAGCATTTTTAGGACCTTTAGGAATCGCTTTACCAATCCCCCTAGTCACAAGAGCAGGTAATAAAAGACCTCCAGCGTACTCCAGGATGGAGTCGGAATCTCCATTTATCACCTTGGCATTGAACTCTGCAATTAGAATTTCTGCTTCTTGTCTTGCCTTTTCGGAGTCATGTGTAATAAAGGATGGGAGCTCTTTGTGGTTTCCAGTAACCATATTCTTTCCTATATCATACAATCCTTCTCCCGTTTCGATTACACTGTTCACTCCACCTTCGACAAAACTCATTGCTCCGCTTGAAATTCTTGCCTTTAATTGCTCGATTTTCTGAATTACTGCAAACGGATTGCTACTGCCAGAAGCAACGGATGGAAGCGAATTGGACACCGATTGTTTACCACAGTCTAAACCTTGGCACTCAAATTTGGTAATGTTAACTAGCGATATAATTTGGTCATTCGATATTTCATTTGTTTTACTCACTTGATTAATAATTTTCAAAAATTCTTGAGTAGGCTTATACTCGTTCTTTAACGTATTGGTTGTTATATACTTTTGTCCCGTTGGTATCTCCACTGTCCTTTGTGACGTTATTACCTTAGCATTCGCGGAGGTATCAATTGTTGTTTTTACAGGGTTTGTAGATTTCCCGCTTGCAGTATTATACAACCGATCCAACGTGTCGGGCTTGATAACAACCCTTCCATTTACCATTGCAGCATCTTTGCCATCTGCTTTTATTGTAACCTTCTGACCGTTAATATTAACAGTTGCAGTTTTATTCTTATTATCCCAATATAAAGAACCGCCGTATCCATCCTTAATAACATCCTTCAAAAGCACGGTTGCATTATTTTTTGTAGCAGCATGTCCCGTCGGATCCACATACATGATCGGATCATTATTCGCATACGTATACCTGTTTAACGACAGCGGATCATTGATTTTCCCCTTATACGTATCCTCCGATATAAACCGCCCGATATAAGGATCATAATACCGCGCGCGAAGATAGTATAGCCCCACTTCGGCGTCGAAGAATTCTCCCGCATAGCGGATAGAAGCTTCGTACTTCTCGATCGTCAAGGTCGGGTTGCCGAAAATGTCATAGTCATACTGGTTTTCGACCGTTCCGGTTTCGCTTACCGTCTGCACAACATCGCCGTGACCGTTGAACAAATAGTAGGACAGCTTGCTGGAAGCGTCGATCCGGGCAATGTAGTTGATCCCGTGTACATAACGAACTGCAGTATCACCCGTAGCATCCGTCTCCAATATGACATGCTGACGGTCGTAGACATAGTTGGTCACTTTGGCTGTATAACCGTCCGTGGAGCTGCGGGATACTTTTTGCGTGCGCAAATCGTTACCGTCATAGACGAAAGTGACCGTCGAGCGGTTTCCGCCTTTGACCTTCTCCGTCTTCACCAGGCGATTAAAACCGTCAAAGGTGTTGCTGACGCTTTCGATCAAGGCGCTGATATCACCAGTAACGTCATCGCCGAACAGGGTTCCGTCGGTCCCTTGCCGCTTACCGCTGTTATATGGCAGAACAAAGCTGACTTTTGTCCGTAGTTGATTGCCGTTATTGTCGTACAGGTAATCGGTTGTCTTCTTGAGCAATTCTTTGTTGTTGTCATCGTACATCGTCTCGACGAGCTTCAACAATTCATTCGTGTTGGAATAGACATACTGACTCTTCATGAGCCTGTATGGCAGTGCCTGTTTCGTATTCGGATCAACATATCCGCTCAACTGATCGGACGCATAGGTTTCATTCAGCGTCTGACGGTTGCCTGCGCCGTCATAGGCGTAAATCGTAGTTTTGCCCGGCGCTTCTACTTCCAGTATACGACCTGCGGCATCGTAGAGGTAATTCGACGTTCCCAGACCGTCGGTCTTCGAGCTTTGTTTTCCGACGTTGTCGTAGGTATAGCTGTATTGGGAAATGACGTTGCCACCCGGCGCTTGGTTGATTAAGGTTAATAGCTGGTTATTCTTGTCATACGTATAGCTTTCCGTCACGCCGCCTTCATAGGAAATCGAAGTGCGGTTGCCGTTCGGATCATAGGCGTATGTGACGGTTTTCCCGTCAAATACGACGGTGCTCATCCGGCTCGATTTATCGTAGGTGTAGGTTGTGGCAAACCCGGTGTGATCCGTGACTGTCGAGATATTGCCAATAGCATCGTAGGTATAAATCAATTGGACTTTATCGTCCTTGACCACTTGCAGCAGTTTATCGTTGCTATCGAAAGAATAACTGCTGGTCCCGCTAGCGTCGGTCATCGAAGCGCGGTTGCCTTTCTCATCATACGTATAGCTGATCCGATCGCTTGTCTCGTCGACGGTCTTGGTCAACAGCAAGCCTCTGTTGTCATAGGTGTAACGCGTATGGTTGCCGTTGCGATCGATCATGACAGCGAGGTTCAAGCCGAGATCGTAGCTGTACTGAATCGTTTTATGGTCTGCATTAGTGACCTGTGTCAGCAAACCAAATGTGCCGTAGGCGTATTGAGTCGTTTTGCCGCGGCCATCGGTCATATAAAGCTTGTTGCCGGCATTGTCGTAACCGTATCTGATCACAATACCGAGCGGATCGGTCACCTGAACAAGACGACCTGCTTCATCGTACACAAATGCCGTTTTATTGCCGAGCGCATCGGTTTCTTCCGTTTGCTCCCCCGCCGCATTATAGCGATACATAGCCTTAAACAAAGCCGGATTGTTCTTCGCCGCTAGCTCAGGATCGACGGTTTGGATCAGCCGGTTCGCCAGATCGTACGTATAAAGCCATCCGTAACGGGCCGCATTGTTGGAGGAGGACAAGAAACCTTTAGCGTCAATCTTTTTGATCACATTGCCATTCGCGTCATACACATTTTCGTTGATGATCGTGCCGTACGCGTCGGTCGTGTTGATCAGCCGGTTCAATTTGTCGTACGCGAAGCTCATCGTATCGCCTTTGGCGTTCATCACCACGATCCGGTTGCCGGCAGTATCATACTGAGTAGTCACCGATTGGTTCAGCGAATCGGTAACTGTGACCAGACGATTCATGCCGTCATAAGCGTAAGTTGTGACAAAGCCTCGTTCGTTGCGAATGACGGTCTTATTGCCAACCTTGTCGTAGGTGTATTGCGTGTACACGTCTTGGCCGTCCTGTTTACGGATGATTTTATCCACGCGGTTTAAGGCATCGTACGTGTATGTGACGGCATACATACCACGATTGCCCGTATCATCCGCGGAGAATGCGTAAGCACGCGGATCGATTTGTTTGATTTTGTTACCCAGAAGATCGTACTCGTAACTAGTAATTAGACGAACTTGTCCCAGATACGCCGGATCGCGCAAATCGGCGATATTAGCCAGACTTGCAGCGTCTGCAATATCCCGATCATTCGCCAAGCGAATGTCTTCAATCATCCGATCCTGATTGTCGTACGAAAACTCCTCCACGTCGTACCGATCTTTATCCCGCAGCGTTTCCTTCTTAATAACGTTGCCGTTCTTGTCGTAGGTGTATTTCGTATAGGCGCCGCCGTTGTCGGATACGGTTAATACAAGGTTGTTGTCGGCATACGTATAACGGGTTTCACGGATAAAAGACTTATCCTTGGAATTCGTCATCGTTTGCTTAATCACGTTGCCAACCTTGTCGTAGACGGTAGTTTCTATAGCGTATACAACGTTACCGCCGGCATCGAATTCAAGCGGCGCCCGCTTTTCGATGATCCGGTTATTGGCATCATATTTGAACAACGTGACGCTGCCGCGCTTGTCCTTTTGGGAAATCAGGTTCCCCGCCAGGTCGGTTTTAAATTCCAGCTTATTTCCATAAGGATCGGTAACCGTTCTTTGTTTGCCTAAATCGTTGTAAGCATAAGTTGTCGTACTGCCGCGTTGATCTGTTTCCACGGTTTTGCGGCCGAGTTTGTCGTAGCCGAACGAAATCGCGCCTCCATCTGCATAGGTGACGGACTTCAACGTGCCATCCGGATTGTAATCGTAGATGGTTGTGTTATCGTTCGCGTCGATCTGACGAATCAGACGTCCCAATACATCGTAGGCATACAAGGTGACGTTGCCTAACGAATCGGTTTCCTTAACGAGCTGCCCCAATCCGTCATATTCGTATACGATTCCCTGAGATGCGTCCATATTTCCCGTGTAGCGCAAACCGTCTACCGTTTTTTGTACCCAGCCGTTGGCATCGTAGCGAATATACGAAAGCCCGTCTCCATCGGGTGAAATCGTAGAAATAAGGCGGTTCATGGCATCGTAGGTATAAGAAATCCCGGTCATCGCCAACGCCTGATCGGCTGTATCCTTGGCCGCATCGTACTGGTTCGGCGAGATTTGCTTGATCAGATTGCCCATAGCATCATAAAGGTAACGGGTTGTGGCGTCAGATCCGTCCGCTGCAGGAGCAATCTGGCGAATCAGGCGGTTCAGCTCATCGTATTCATAGCGTGTAGAAACGCCATTTGCATCCATTTGCTTAATCAAATTACCGTTGTCGTCATAGCGGTATTCGGTTGCCGCCAGCATCGGATCGGTCTGTTGCGTCAGCTTTCCATCCGCATCGAAAATAAACGTAGTTTTGTTGTCGTGAGGGTCCGTTTTGCTCTTGATCAGACCGTTTTTATAATAAACGTACGATGTCGTCGACAGTACCCGATCCGCATATTCGTTGTCGAACTTGGCGTCCGCCAAATACAGCAGCTCCAGTCCTGAAGTTTGAACCAGGGTCGATTCGCTGATGAGCCGGGATTGCACGTCATAAGCGTATCGCTTGACGTCCGTATAGCTGTCGGATACTTTTTGCTTTTCCGTTATCCTGTTGCCGGCGCGATCGTATTCGTAATCCTTTTCTCTACCGAACGGGCCGGAATTCCGAATCAAACGTCCAGTCTTGTCATAGACATTCTGAACTTTATCTCCTGTGGTTATAGTAGTCTCGCCACTACCACCTATCGGTCGTCGGTTTTCAAAGGTTTCCTGCGAGACCAGGCGATTTGCCTCATCATAGACGTTCTGAGTCAGCTTATAAATATCGTACGCGCCTTCTGTGCGAATAAATTCCCGTTTGGCCGTTACGTTCCCGGAGGAATCGTAGTTGTAAAGGGTGCGATTCCCCCCCTGGTCTATGCTTTCCGTCAGCTCTCCCTTCGATGAATATTTTAAAGATTTGGAGGTGCCATCAGGAAACTTTATGCGGTAAGGCTGTCCAAAAACATTACTGTAAGCCGTCGTCGTGTTACCTGCCCGGTCCGTCTTGGCTACCCGGATTTTGCCCGTGAGATCGTAATCGTAAAGGTCCTTCTTGCCGTCCGGATACGCTGTTTCTTTCAGCATTCCGTTCAAATAATAGGTGTTCGTTGTTTGATTGCCCAGCGCATCCGTCTGCGAGAGCACGTTGCCGACGGCATCGTACGTATACGCAGACGTCACCGTATGGGTCCCGTTCATACGATTTTTTGCCGTCGTTTGAGCCGATATATAGGCGGTTTGTTTGTCAAGAACGTTGTACACGTACTGTTTACCTAAAGATCGGGCCGGATCGTTCTCGTTGTAACCTTCTCCGTCCGCTTCCAGTATCAGATTGCCTCTGCCGTCATATTCTCTGTAATCCGTTACCGTGCGTGCGCTGCCATCATAGACAGAGGTCTTCACCAAACGGTTCAGTGCGTCATAGGCATATTCGATTCCGGGCGCTTGATCCGCTGATTGAGACATGTACCGCGGATCAATTTTTTTAATTAGATTTCCGTTCTCGTCATACACGAACCGGGTCTTGTTACCGAGCGGATCAATCATACTCGTTTGTTTTCCTAGACCATCGTACGCAATAGATACAGTAAGCGTCTGCCCCTGAACCGTCATCGTTTCCGAGAGTTGATTCCCCCGTTTGTCATACTTATAAGTGCTGTACTTAAAGTGACTGCTATCGGTAAAAGGTTCATTCTTCTCTACAACGTGATTCAGATAATCATAAGCATAAGAGGTTACATCAAACCCGTCCCCATTATCTACATGCTTTTCCTTCAGGTTGCCGGCATCATCGTAAATGTACTTTTTGTTGTAACTTCCTTGAGCTTCATCACTGCCGCCGCCCGTTGCCTTCAAGGCCCCGCTTTCTTCCTTGACGCGGCCGGCATAGTCGTAGTCGTACGTATAGGAGAGGAACTCATTTTCTCCTGCATTGGCATAGCGGAGTTCCTGCGTCTTATTGTCGTTCGGGTCATAGCTGTATTTTATATGCGACTTACGGTTGGCGTCGATTTTGTGATATTCATCGGATGTGCGATTCATATTGTCATATGCGTAGGATATGTCAGAAGCGATAATATCCCGTCCGCTCAGGCTTTGCCCCTGCTTGACATTAGTGGCGTTGCCCGCGGCATCGTAGATGTATTTTGTGTAAAAATAATCGGTTGACTCATTTTCGCGCACTCTCTGTTCGGATTTCCGTCCTGCTGTATCGTAAAGTATCCGAGTAACTTTGCCCCCGGGCTCCGTTTGCTGCGAAATTTGATCCAGAGCATTGTAAACATACCCGGTTTCATTCCCGAGCGCATCGATCTTCTTTATCCGCCTGCTCTGATTGTCATATTCGTAGCGTGTCACTCCGCCTCTGGCGTCGGTTTCAGACAACAGATCTCCTACATAATTGTACGAATAGGCAGTAGCGAAGAAATGATTGTTGTCCGGCGTCTTTTCCAGTTTTACCAGTCGATTCAGGATGTCGTAATAGTATTTATTTACATACCCATCCTGATCTGTAATGGTGACAAGCAGAGCCGTGGCGCTGTCGCTTCCTATCGTGTATTTAACGGCAATAGAGCCTTTATCGACCGTGTCTTTTTCCTTATACGTCTTACGGACGAGTCCATACGCACTGTCATACGCGTAGAGGATGCTATTGCCATTCGCGTCCGTTTCTTTGGTTTTGTTTCCTTTGGCATCGTACTCATAAGTAGTTAACGGATGCGTCTGACCATCGACCTGCAAGCCGGCTTGCAGCAAATTTCCCAAAATATCGTAGTTGTATATGAAAAGAGTGCCCTTGGGATCGGTATATTGAATCTTCATATTGACATAAGGATTCTCTTGATAAACGTACTTTTTGAACGATCCGTTCGCCAGGTTGGTTTGAACCACCCTGCTAAGCGCGTCATACTCGTAATCTGTCTCGTTACCGTTCGGATCCATTTCTGCAGTTAAGTTGCCCGTATTAAAATCATAGGCATAGGTGTTAGCCAATGTGGCCCCATCGACAACGGAGTATTTTTTCGACAAATAAGCTCCTTTGGTGTCCTTGCCTTTCGCATCAATCCCGTATTCGTAATTCGTTACAAATGATTGGCCGCCCGCGTTTTGCTTTTTCTGAGTCATATTGCCATAGTTGTCATATTGATAATCGATCGAGGTCCAGTTTGCAGCATCCCCGGTGTTCACCCTGGTTTCCTTGATTACATTGCCATTACTGTCGACGTCGTATAGAATCTGCGAAGTGGCAATCTTGTCTTTATTCCAGGTCTTCGATGCGAGGACGTGAAACTTGTCGTAGGCATATGAATACACCACGGTATGCTTACTATCGAGCGGATAGCCTGCCGCATCCCGCGCAGCTTCGGGACCAATATAATTGGTCAAATTCCCGTATTCATCATAGCGGTAATTTTCGATTTTTTTCACAGACGTGCCTTGTGCTTTTCCGTTCACAACCTGCAACGACACCGTTTCTTTCTTTTTGATCAACTTCATTTCGTCGTGTTCGGTGGTAATGGTATCGTTATGATCATTACCTTTGTTTTCCGTCGTGATCAGCTGATGCAATCCATCATACGTGTAGGTTGTCGTAGCGTCGTTCAGTTCTTTGATCTGCGTAGTATAACGATAGGTGTCCTTCAAATAAGCATTGCTATATTCATAGTATCCGGAAGTGCCGAAGCCGTCCGGCTCGTTAGTGTAGCTGTAGCCTGTTTCGTTTTTGATTTCCGCAACGAAACGGTCTAAGAAGTTGCTCTTTGACGCGTCATAGCTTTTTTTAACCCGCTCTTCGGCTTCGAAAATTTTGCGGTATTGCATGCTGCCCGAGTTCAGCCGCTTCGTGTACGTATTGTAAACATAGCGCTTGATTCGGTTCGTCTTGGCATAATCGATCTGCACCAAATTCTCGTAGCGGTTGTACACGGCGTAATTCTTACCGTTCATATAGGTAAATCCAAGCTCGGGTTGCTCATACCAATAGTGATATTTCACATTGTTGTCTACATCGAAGACCCTTTGCAGCCTTGTACGCGTGACATGCTTGGACGAACTGACTAGCACCGCAGATTTGTCGTATACGATCTGTTTGTTTCCGGGCAGATGAACGATAACCTGGAATTTGCCCTGCAGATCGCCGGAATCGGTGTTATTCGGATTTTGAGATGCCTTATAGCTGTCGTTTGCGCTGTAAGGATTATTCTCGATCGGGCCGACGATGTACGACGGGTCTTCTTTGTATTCGATTGTCGTCACTCTGCCGACTGTATCGGTGATTTGAGAAATCAATCTCTTATTGACCGTTTGCCCATCGATCGAATAAGAAAGACTCGTATATTCGAACTTGATCGTGTTTCCGTATCGGTCAACAATACCCAGAATCCGCCCGTCCGTTGCAAAATAAGTCTTTTTCCCCTCTTTTTCAGTCATGACGAACTTGGAAGTGCCGTCGTTCTGACCATTGCTGAAAGCAGTTGAGTTTCTAACCACTACATCCTTGATGGTTTGTCCTTCAGGCAACAGCACGGATGTTCCTGCCAGCGTATCGGCTTTTAAACGATATACGTCGCCGCTCTGTGTATGTAGAAAGTCGTTGCTCGTTCCGTCGGAATTTTGTCGAACCTCAATCATAGGGAATGAAAAACGCATACCGATGCCGAGATTATAGCGATCTTCATTGAAGGATGAGGTCTTAATATCGGAAGAAACGTAGTCCACCCATGCGCCATTAAGATATTTGACCTTCATTTCCTGTACGTTGGAAGTATCATTTTTATAGATTCTCTTAATCTCCAAATTCAGTCCGTTACGTCCAGGCAGCACATAGTCGCTCTGCGTTAAAGTTAATCCGCCATTCTGAGAGCTGATATACTCTTCTGACTTGTTGTTTTGCAAAAATACGGGCGACAGCATCGTGTTGTACTGCTGTTTGGGCCCAACAAGGTTGTTCATTTGATCTTCTAGCGTTTCGGCATAAGCAGCCCGCAGGGGGACGGCCAGAAACAAAAAGCCGAAAAACAAAATTTTATAATACGGTTTCAGCTAGTCGTCCCCCTTTCATTCATATTTTTCCGAGTAAGCTTGCGCCAAAATCGCTTCTTCGGAGTAACCCGCTTTGATATGCTCGATAACCGAGTCCGCACTCTTCCCTGCTTTGTTGGCGATGACAAAGGCTTGAGCCACCTGATCCTCGGTCAATTTCCTGGATGCAGTATATTTATCTAACTGTTCAGCGGTAATTTGCACACGGGGAAGCTTGTCCGCACTGTAGAGAATGCCGAGGCCGGCATTCGCTGCTTTCCAACTGATAGACTTAAGCCTATCGCTTATAATCTCCTCGAAAGGCTTGCCGATTGTAAAAGAGACTCTATCGGCAATCATAATATCGTCCGTGGTTAAATTAGGGGTCTGCATCAACTGTTCGAGATAGGACGAATCGAAAGCTCTAGGAGCAAACACGGGACGAGATTTGGCGTAATCGTAAAATATTACGCTCCATTTTTCCCCTGATTCCTTATTAACTACCATCGGTTCAAGCTCGCTTATCTGGCCGTAGCTCTGATATAAGAATTCATAGGCAATCAGGAGGTTCGGCAGCTTGTGATTCGCCGCTACCAATCTCTCAATCTCTTGCTTGAATTTGTCGTGAACGTTCAATTCGATCAATAGCTTCTTGTAAAGGGTCACATTTCTCTCGTAGTTACCCGGGTCGGACTGCTTGATATTGTCTAAAACCTGCTTTGAAATCACAATGGAGTCTGCGTTGATTACATCTAGCGCAGACGAATCAAGGGGCGATAGCGTTGCCTTCGAACTTTGACCGGAAGTCGAGCTCACCATCGCATACGCGGCAAAGCTAGCCGGCAATGTCATGGCGGCTATGAAAAGTATCAGCAATAATTTAGGAATTTTTCTCATAGAACTAGCCTCCTACTGCCTATTGGGGTCGATCGACTGAATTTCTCTCATAACAGCATCGGTCGGATTCTCGGGAATTACATTTATCGCATTCGGGTTCGGAACATCCGGTAGCGGATTATTAATCTGCGATTCGTCCGACAATGCTGCATTATCATAACTTGTAGTGAAATCTTCCTGGCCTAATACATTTCCTTGTTGAATCGTTTCTAGCATTCGGTTCTCGATTTTTTCGATCGTAATTATGGAATCCGGGTTAATGCCGATACTCTTATCTTCTTTATCCTCTACGTATTTTTCCTTATCCGTGGAATATTCCTCAAAATTCAAGCCGATTTGCAGTGCAAAAAGGTATTCGTTCATGACATTTTCGATGCTTCCGAAATCCTTTTTTAATACGGTCATGGCATATACAGCTGTTTTTATGTCGAATTGATCGGTAATCTTAAAGTAAGTGGTCAAATCCTTGCTCTCTTGATTCTCGTCCTTCAAATCCGCTATAGGTTGCTTCGGACGATTGTCAACGGACCGAACGATTTCCTGGAGCTGGAAAAGTACTCTTTCCGCTAGCAGTTTGGCATCCGTTATGTCGGCTTGAGTATAGCCTGCATCCGTTAAATTCTTAATGAATTCCTCATCTAAACCGCTACCGGCAAGAAGCTGGCTTCTCTCGGCTTTTGAAGTTCCGTTCAAGCCGTCCTGTTTGGAGAGCAAGGAGATAATATCATTCCACGATTTCCCGGTGCTTCTCCATTGCAAAATATCCTCTTTGCTTTCCCCAGAAAGGTTCGATAATTCTGCCGCAATGCGTTTTTCATCGTCAGCATTTTCTGCGGATGCGGTGCTATTCGATGCGTTTTTCGGATTGAAGCCAATTCCCGTCAGCAGTTGTAGCACTAAAACTGCACCGAGACAAATGGCTGTCCACTTGTATATTCTTTTATATCCGGTTTTCATATTTTCACCTCAAAGCTCTTATTCTGCTCTAAAATTAATGAAAGACTGTCCGTCGATCTTGGACTTAAACACGATCGATGTTATTTCCCCGGACCAGACCGTACCCGGTGCAACGCTTTGATGTACCCGGAATTCGATGGTCCCAGGCACATTCGTAACAGACAAAGGGGAGCCGGGAATTGTGCCGGTACTCAGAGCATCCTGCTTCGGCGTGAAGCTGTATAAGTCGATTACTTCCAATTCATCCGGATTGTACATCACGATAAACTTTCGCTCGCTGAAATCCTTTACATCGAACGCCAGCAAGGAAAAATGAAAGACTTGCCCCTGTACAACTTCAACCCGATAGTCGGGATTCGTGGTGCTTGTGACAAGAGCGGGACTCCATGCTGTTACTCCGGTCATGTTCTTCGCTCTCACCCGATAGGTGTGTGTCGTTCCCGGCGACAGACCTTCATCCAAATAGGTCGTATTGTTGCTACCGCCCACCGTTTTTCCGTCGATTTCGATATCGTATCCGGTTGCGCCCTCGACCCGTCCCCACTTCAGCTCGATGCTGTTGTTCGTAGGGAATCCCTCCAATTGGCCTGGAGCATCCGGCGGATTCGGTAGAGTGGATAAGGAGAGCATGGCCACCCAAACCCCTGAGGAACCACTCTGCTTCAACCTGATTTTATAGGTGTGATATTCATTCGGTGGAAGCCCGGTTTGCTGATATATTGTGCTGCTTCCGTTGTCCATAATGACGCCGTCCACCTCGATCTCGTACTCCGCGTCTGGCGCGACCGTATCCCAAGATAAGGTAATGGAAGAGTTAGTCACCACCGCTGCGAGATTCGTAAGAAAATCGTTCGCATCGCTCTGGCTCGGAAGCGTCCTCATCGTAACGGAGCTGCTCCATTCGCTCTTGCCGCTTATGTTTACAGCGCGAATCCGATATTTGTGCCTGCTGTCGGGTGATAACTCGGTATGAATAAACTGCGCGCTTGTCGTATTCGTGATTGTCGTACCGTTGATTTCGATGTCGTAGCTTTCCGCATGCGATACCTCGTACCAGATTAAAGAGATCGCCGTTCCATCCGCCGTCATCATAATATTCGTCGGAATATCCGGCTTCTCTGGATGAGTGGTCGCATACAGCGTTGAGCTCCACGGGCTTTTTCCTCCCGCATTCACGGCTCTGACCCGGTACGTATGCCCGCTTAGCGGATCCAAACCATCATGTGTGTATGTCGTACGAGTTCCGTTATCGAGAATCGCCCCGTCCGCCTCAATTTCGTAACTGTCCGCACCAGCGACCGGATCCCAATTCACCGTAATCTGATGAATAGTCGGCTGGGCAGCAAGCTGTTTGGGTGCTGTCGGCGGGTAAGGCAGAGTGACTTGAGTAACGGCATTGCTCCACTCGCTGGTCCCCCCGGCATTCTTCGCCCTGACTCGGTAGGTATGTTTAGTTAAAGGTAGCAAATCCTTAGCCACGTAGGATAACTGGTTACCATTATCGATCACCTTTCCGTCGGCTTCGATATCGTACCCGTCGGCGCCAGTAGAAGCATCCCAGGTGACCGTAACATCCGTTTGCGTCGATGTCGTATGTATATTGAGCGGAATCGACGGTGGATTAGGCAGGGTATTTATTGAAACCAGAGTGCTCCAATTTCCCGTTCCACCCGCATTGATGACTCGCACTCGATACTTATGCGGAGTATTGGGAGCAAGATTGTTATGAACATAGGCCGCGGAAACGCCGTTAGAAATAATTGTGCTATCTACCTCTATGTCGTAGCCGGTCGCTCCGCTGATCGCGGGCCAAGACAATCTGATGGAGCGCTGCTCGGCTACAGGTGTAATCGTTACAGGAGGAGCGGCGAGTGTCGTTCCCGATATCGCAGCGCTTGACGAAGTTTCAACTCCAGCTTCGTTCCTCGCTTTTATGGTCAAAACGTATGAAGTATTTGTTGTAAGTCCGGTTACGGTTATTTTTTTATTGACCGGAGCAAACCAGACGGGACTAGCGGTTAATGCACCGGTCGCGTTAACATATTGGCTTCCCGCCTGAATAACGTATTTGGTTCCAGCCGGATTGCTGTCGTTAACGGATAGCTCCAGGCCGTTTTCCATGGAACGGGTTACGGACAACGTTGGATTCTGAGCGGTTGTATAGATCTGCTGTTCGCGTAAAGAGACAAGCCCCACTTTGTCCCTAGCTTCAAATTTCACCTGATATACCGTATTAGGCATCAAGCTTGCGACTGAGTAAGACGTTTGGCTTGTCCAACCGCTTGTTACTGCTCCTACGGTATAGCGATAAGGAGACACATCTAGACCTGAACCGCCATCGCTCGCGGAGCCAGAAATCGAAACCGAGTTACCGGTAGAGGTAACACTTACCGAACCTAATGAAGGCAGAGTTTTATCCACGTATACATCAACGGATTTTTGACCCGTCTGTTGCCCGTTGCTGGCCGTAAATCTGAACGTATGCTTCCCTTCCGCCAATGCACCGATGTTCATCGCGCTAAAGCTGACCGTTTGTGCCGTTTGAGGATTGGAAACCGATTTGGTTTCCCTTGGCGATGCTTCACTATCCAGATAGTAAGCAACTGTCAATGGAGAAGCATTCGGTCCTGTCACCTTGATGGTCGGAATAAAGGAATTATCGTTTGGACCAAAAAACTGATTTACGACTGGAGCAACCACTTCCGTGACTTTGGGTATCGGCGTATAGTTTATGGTTAATGTCGGGGAAAGAAAATGTCTTAGGGTTTGGTTTTTCTCGTCCGTAAGCACTGGGAACAACTCAATTCCAAAATTCCCATTTCCTGCAATCACTTGACGAATATACTTCTCCATTCCTGTAAACACGACGGGAGCATTATTATTAGCAGGGGTGTTAACTGCGCTAATTAATTCACCTCGCCCCGGTATTTGGGAAGGATTGGCCGAAGACCAAGGCGATGAGTTCATATAGCTTTCAATGAGTAATGGGCGGTTATCCCCGCTGTTGGAGTTTGTGCGATACAATGACAATGAGGCGCTCGAGACAATCCCGTCAATAGAAGATAAATCGAAATTCAAATAGCTGATATAACCGTGATTCCACGCTCTTCCGCCGACAAATACTATAGAAGAAGGACTGTTGTAATAGAGATCGCTTGCACCGAAAGCCTGAACTATTCTATAAGCATATAGTGAAGGGGATAATGACACAGTGGGATCCACTTCGATCGGATAAATTAGTCCCGAGTCATCTACGGTGATATCGATGTATTGTTTATTTCCTTGTTTTCTCGAATTCTGATCGACAGATCTAACCGTTCCATTGGCATCAATCAGCGAAGCCGGTAAAATATGCAACTGATCCCTAGTCAATCCTGAACTAATTTCACCCTCAACTTCGAATGAAAAGGTTAATGGCGCATTTTTATCTTTAAGGATAAATGTTTCCTTCACTCCCTCGCCGAGCAACTGTAACGTCACATCTGTCGATGCCCATACATCTTCATAAATCAATGTCTGCTTGTCTGTCCGTTTTGCCTTTGCTTTGTTGGACGCTCCGACTGGCTTGAAGTATAGTTGATCCTGCTCTTTCTTAATGCTGTAGCCTTTATGAAAGTACATAGGCAATGAAATATCGAATGGAACCTGCAGGGCTTTGTATGAGGTATCGTCCTGATTGATCACTTTTAGCCGTTTCAGTTCCTTGTTCTTCTTACTAATTTGTTTGACTTCGCTTACGACTTCTCTTGACATCGGCGCGTTCATATCTTGAATTTCCGCTTCGTCGATTAATGCCGGCACGATATCCTGCCATTGTCCATTCTGATCTACATAATGCTGCGGCTCTAAGGTAATAACCGTCTGCTGCGTGCCGTCCCCCAGCAGATATTGCTTCGTATTGGCCGTGCGCTTTTCAACCAACTCCTGTCTACTCGTCTTTTCTTCAAGTTCGGCCGACCCGGCAGCTATTGCTGCCGTCATATTAGCGGTTTGTTCAGATGCATAACTCGATTTTCCATTTAATGGAATAATAAGAAAAAAGGATATAAGCAATACTGGCAGCACCTTTTGATACGACAATCAAAATCCCCTCCTGGTAGTGATCCGCTATTCGACGTAGTATGTGATTTTTGAAGATTCATTGGAATTCGCCGTAAAACGAATAATATTTACTGTCGTCCTCACGGCGTTCGAGATCCGGAAGACGATTCTCCCGTTCGCGATTTCACTAACGCTCATATTCGTGCCCCTGATCGGCCCGGCCGCCAATTCAATCTCGGGCGTAGCCACGCTCAAATCCTGAATATCCAGTTCTTCAGGATTATAAGTCACCGTAATAGTCCGTTCCGTCAGGCCCGCTATGCTAGGAGCTACGATAACGAAGTTAAACGTGGAGCCTTGCCCAACGTCAACCGTCAGCTCGGGAATGGTACGGGGTTTGATTTTGTTCGACCACGGGCTTGAACCGCTCGTATTCGAAGCTCTAACTCGATAGACGTGCATCGTATTCGGAACAAGATCCCGATGGACAAAGCTTGTCCCAGCTATCCCGGTGATGATCCGACCGTCAACTTCGAGATCGTAGTTAAAGCTTCCCGGCGATGCGTCCCATTGAAGCTCGATGTAATGCGTATTTGCAATCGCTCTAAAGCGCGTAGGCGTTACAGGAGGCGTAGCCTGAGTGCTAAGCTTGCTCCACTCGCTCCAATCGCCGACATCGTTGCCGCTCTTGGCGCGCACCCGGTACGTATGGACAGTGTTGGGCAGCAAATTGCGATGAATGTACGACGTTGCTGTACCCACATCCACGACGACCGTGTCCGCCTCTATTTCATAACCGGTTGCACCCGGTACGTCGTCCCATTCCACAGTGATTTCCGAGCTCGTCGCGAATAGTCTCGTTATTACTGGCGTACCTAACTGCGTAGCCTTCGTCAACGCGGCGCTCCAAGGACCTGGAATGGAGCCGCTCTTAGCCCTGACCCGATAAGCATGCCAGGAATACGGAAGCAGCCCGTCATGCAAATACGTTGTCACGTTTCCGACGTCGATGACCTCGCCGTCTACCATAAGCTCATAGGTCGTCGAACCCGGTACGGCCGTCCAAGAGAGGGCAATCGAAGTTTTCGATAGGGCTAGGGCAGTCAACAACGGTATATCCAACCCGGTTGTTTCGGACAGGAGCTCGCTCCATGGACCAGCACCCGCTTTGCTGATCGCACGCACGCGATAAGTATGCTCCGTGAACGGCTTCAACCCGGTATGCACGTAGGTCGTGCTCAGACCGTTCGGAACAACTTTGCCGTCCGCTTCAACCTCATAGCCTATCGAACCGACCACCGGATCCCAAGTGAGCGTAATCTCATTGCTAGTCGATACCGTATGCAAGTTTACAGGTACGCCGGACAATGTCGTATGCGTAATCGCCTCGCTCCAACTGCCGACGACGGAATCGTGTCTCGCCCGGACTCTGTATGTATGTTCCGTGTTGGCTTCCAATCCCGAATGGTCGTATTTCACGCTTGTCCCAACATCGACGGCAACTCCGTCAACCTCAAGATCATAGGAAGTAGCATCCGTTACTTCGTCCCATTCAAGCGTGATATGATCGCCGGCAACGGTCGTTGCGCGCAGATGGTGCGGAACGGACGGAAGCGTAACTGCTTGGACGGGTTGGCTCCATCCGCTCGATCCTTCGGTATTATTGGAACGAACGCGGTAAGTATGAATTGTGTTCGGCTGCAAGTTCTCATGCAAATACTGCAAGGCTGCAAGGCCGCCAACGATCGTGCCGTCGACTTCAATATCGTAACTATCCGCTCCGGAAACCGCATCCCAGCTCACTGCGATGGAAGTATCCGTCGCTACGGTATACAATGCGCCTGTCGCCCCGGGCATAGTCGACTTTACCACGATGGCGCTCCACTTTCCGGGACCGCTGGCATTATGCGCCCGAATCCTGAACGTACGCTGAATGTTCGGATTCAAATTAAGTTCGGTATACGTCGTAACATTACCGTTATCGATAATCGTGTTGTAGGTTTCAATATCATATCCGGCTGCCCCTACCACGTCATCCCATGTCAGCGTTACGGAATTGCTTGTCGACTGAAGCCGTATATTGTTGGGCACTTCCGGTAACGTCCACACATCCTGCAGCGCCGACCAGTTGCCCTTAATATCGCCGTCGATCGCTCTGACTCTATACTTATGCAGAGTGCCCGGTTCCAGCGGAGCGTGCGTAAAGGCGGATTGGTTGCCGAAAGATTGTATGATCCCATCCACCTCTAACTCGTAACCGTTCGCATTGAAAGCCGTCGTCCACACGACATTCACGTCGTTCTCCGTCGCGGTCGCCGTAAGAATCGGCATTGCAAACGGCCACAATTGACTTTGCGGCACGATCTCCTTCGCGCCGGACGCGCTAGCCCAATTCAATTTGGCTAAAGGCTGCCCCCCTCGATTGGCGTACTCGAGCCTGATGTCATAATCGACTCCGGCTTCGAGAGCAAGCGAACCGGAATACTTGCCGTTACCCGTTTTCTCCCATTTGTCGATAAGAAGCACGCCGTTCACCCACAACTTCACCCCGCCGCGAACGTCCGCTTCGAATTCGTACGTCTCGGTGAAATAGGGGGTAATCTGTCCCGTCCATCTCACCGACATATTACCGTCGTTAAGACCGGCCTTGGCAATTGGCAGTTTGTTGCTCACGTTTACGTTCTCGTCCACCACGGTGAACAGATCGCCGGTTAGATCCGCTTCGGTATAATACTCCGCTAGCAACCCGTTAATCCTGTAATGCAATTTCGTTTGGCCGCTCGCCCCAATACCGGTAACGATAATCGGCTTCTGATTCGCAGTGATGCTGCCGCCGATCGCGACGACGCCTCCGGTTTGAATGCTCAAATGATTATTAACGTGAATATCGTCGCGAATGAATACATCTCCGCTGCTGACGCTGATAGTCCCCATTTGGTTATTCGACACCAAACTGCCGACGAGCATTTCTTGCGAGATGGTCATATCTACCTTGGTATTGATGTGCATTTGGCCGGCAACAAGAAGCCGATCGGCCTGTACGTTCAATTGGCCATTGTTATAGATTAGGCTTCCAGTTACAAAGTCGCCTGACACCCGCGCGACAGAATCATTGTTCAAATGAATCGTGCCGCCAACCCACAAATCCCCTTTTCCGGTTGCTGCCGGATGATCTGGCGCATTCACGTTCAGCGTCAAATTGGTGTTCGCATTCAAATTTCCCTTAACCGCCAGAGTCCCATATACGGTAAGCGTTAAATTCCGGTTCGTATTCAAACCGTCCAAGATAAGAAATACCGGCTTGGACGGCGAGCCGAACGTTGCGGAAGCATCCAGATTCAGATGCCCCGCCTTCATCACCACATATTCATTCGGACTTCTTAAAATCGCCGATTCCAGATTGCTTGAATTGCAGCCACCGCAAGATTCGGCTTGTTGCCCCATCGATGCGATGCGTTGTTCCATTACCGATATTTGTTCGTTCATATACTTATCGATAGCTTGACCCAGCTCTTTCACCCTGACGGACGGAATGGCATTGTGTTCATTGCTCTGCGATCCGGACAAAATAATCTTGTCTCCGGGCACCTTATTTTGCTCCGCAGGCAACCCGATATAAGGCGAAAAAGTCGGACGGTTAGCCGGAACGATCTTCGTGATCGCTATCGAGTGGATGAAGGCAGAAGGGCTAACCGGATCACCCTTCATTGTTAATCTGCCGTCGTTCAATTGAATACGCTTCTTCACCTTGTCGTGTCCGCCAGCCGGAAGAGCGAAGTGATCCCAGAACACGACATTCTCAACCTGAAGCGTATTGGTGCTGCCGTATACGGCATTGCCTACACTGATTTCGACCTCGTAGGTACCGGCCGACAGCGCAATTTCCCATTGCCCCCCGGCCTGCATATTGATGGCTGAATCCAGCAACGAAGAACCATAGACGGCTTCGCTGACCGAATAAGAAGTATGATCGAAATTCCATCCGTATGTATATCCGTTCCGTTCTCCGTAAGTCTCCCCGTAATCCGGTATGTACGCTTCCGTCGCAGGCGCTTCCGGCGACTTGAACTGAATGCTGATATCGGGCGCTGCGGGCGCTGCATGGGTATAAGAATTCCAAATTTCCGGAACGATGATCTGCGCAAGCAGGACTAAACATAAAATCTTAACTAACATGGATACTAATCGACTCTTCATGCTTCATTTCTCCCTCTACTGAAAAAATAGGCGATACAAACAAAAAAAAGCCATGAGAGCAGGCAACCCGGCTACCATAGCGATCGGTCATTCGACCGGCGCTTTAGGCCCGTGGCTTTGCGTCCCTGTCTTTCGAGCAGGTTTGCCTTTTTCAATTCACTTGGCAGTACTTAAAGGTTTCTTTATGCATTCAGAATAGGAAGAATTACCCTGTAATACTTTGACATTTTACACGCATTTCCTTTTTTATTCTACTAATTTTTTCATATTTTGAGACTTAAGACGTAAATAAAGAGAGAAAATGTAGGGCTTGTTTATCATTTCATATTTGAGAGGTTTGAAGTAGTTATGAGGACACTCGGAAAACGATGGTAGGTGGCAGCCACTTTGCCAACTATAGGTGATCGGGAGGAGATTGGGCTATTCCTGCACGCCAAAAAAGCCAGCCAAATGGCTGACTCCCTCGCGTTCTATATCATTCGCAGAAAAGCGTTAAAGACCGAGAGGGTCTTCCTCCCGCTTGCGGGCTTCTTCCTTAAGCACGGTGTAGAGTCCCAAGATGTCTTCTTTTCGGTTGGATTCCGTCAGACGTTCGATCCTCACGGTTAACGTACGCTGACCGAATTGGATGTCCAGCACATCCCCGATTTTGACGACGGTGCTCGGTTTTGCCTCTTTACCGTTGAGAAGGACGCGTCCTTGATCGGACACGTCCTTCGCGACGGTGCGGCGCTTAATGAGCCGCGACACCTTCAGAAACTTATCAAGACGCATGAATTACTTAACGGCGTCTTTCAATTTGTTACCCGCTTTGAAAGCAGGTACTTTGGAAGCTGGAATCGTGATGGAGTTACCCGTTTGCGGGTTGCGGCCTACGCGACCGGAACGGCTACGAGTTTCGAACGTGCCGAAGCCGATCAATTGAACTTTGTCTCCGCTAGCAAGAGCGTCAGTTACTTCGCCAAGGAAGCCATTCAATACGGATTCTACGTCTTTCTTCGTCAAGCCGCTTTTTTCTGCGATGTTGTTGATCAGGTCTGTTTTGTTCATGGTACGGAATTCCTCCTATGATTGTTGCTTTTATTACGTTCCTGCGAGCCCAATTGCCGCTTGAAACGTTTGATTGTTTAATGCACGAAGGATACTATTCTGTCCTTTGTTAAAAAAATCCTGCCAAACTTGAAAAATATTTCTCGAAATAGGTAGAAAGTACGGGGATTTCGGCGAAATTTAGGTTTTTTTAAGGTAAAATGTGCGTTTTAGCCTCCTGCCACCATGCTTCCATCTCTAACAAGTCAGTCTCCCCAAAAGTACGCCCTTTTATACGCAACTGCTCCTCAATGTACTTGAACCGATTCGCGAATTTGCGATTGGTACCGGCGAGCGCTTCCTCCGGATCGGCTTTGATAAACCTCGAGGCATTCACGACCGCGAATAGCAGATCCCCCAATTCGTCCTTCTGACGCTCCGGGGACTCCTCTTTAACGGCATGTCGAAGCTCTTGCAGCTCCTCTTCGATTTTGTCGAATACGCCGTTCAAATCGGGCCAATCGAAACCTACGCTTGACGCTTTCTTCTGTTGCTTATGCGCGCGGGGAAGCGCGGGCAAATCTTTCGGAATACCGTCGAGGATCGATTGACGCTCCGGAATGCCTTTGCGCTTCTTCTCCTCGGCTTTCATTTGCTCCCAATTCTCCAACGCCTCTTCCGCATCTTGGGCATTCTCGCCGCCAAAGACGTGCGGATGCCGGAAAATCAGCTTGTCGTTCAGTTCGGCCAATACATCGTATACGTCGAAGGCTCCCGCCTCCTCTTCCATCTGGCTGTGTAGCAGTACCTGAAGAACGACGTCGCCGAATTCCTCTTTCATGCCGTCCGGATCATCGAGATCAAGCGCCTCTATGGCCTCGAAAGTCTCTTCGATAAAATTCCGGCGAATCGATTGATGCGTCTGCTCGCGATCCCATGGACAACCCTCAGGACTGCGAAGGATGGAGACGATCTCGTGCAGCCGTTCGAATGAGCGCCTGCGAAGCCGATCATCGGAGTCAGCGGGTATGTATACGAGCATGAGGTTACCGTAAGACTCCAACCGGTCGAGTTCATGCAAGGGGATCTGCACAATGTTCTCTTGCCCGTCTACGCCCAACGCTTGTCCCACGATTACGGGATGGTCGTCCGGATAAACGTTCATGAGCATTAGTTTGACTTCGGAAGCGGTATAAGAATCATACACTTGTCCGATAACGGTATGCAACCGAGGCCTTAGGTGCTCGCGCGTTAATTCCGAAGCATCCAGAAGTTGAAAGCCTTCGATCGGGTCGAAGCCTAGACGCGTAAAAGCCTGGTCTAGAAAGCTTTCTCCGCCCAACAGGCGAAGCTCGATCCCCTCCTCGGGCGCGCGTTCACGAAGCAATTGAACCGTTCGTTCCGCGACCATGGGGTGGCCGGGTACCGCGTAGAGGATAGTTTCATTCTCATGGCTTCCGGCAGCTGCAAGCAGTTCGCTCGCGATCGTCTCGTAAACTTCTTCGAACGATTCGAGTCGCTCGTACAGGCGATCGTAGGATTCGAACGTGATATCGCGTCGTTTCAGATCGGTAACGGCCGGATGGTCGGCCGTGCGCACGTAGCGGCGCTTAGTTTGCTCCAACGCCTTCAGCGTGCCTAACGTTAACTGGTCTTCTCCGCCGGAGCCGAGACCGACGACCGTTATGGATGGCGGCATAGTAGAGATCATCCTTTCTAGTTACGTCTTTATGTCGTTTAATTTGAACTAGGGTTAAAAAGAGTGAACACGCTCACAGGATCATTGTCATAACGACTGCAAAGCTGAACTACTTTGGGGTAGATTTGAAAAAGGCGTGAACGCGCAGCAGGTACCTGTCGATCCGGCTGCCGGATAGTCCCGGCAGCTCTCGCCATTGCTGCGGAGCGACGGCGCCCAAGGCGACGAGCCCCGCGGCGAAGACGGCGGCACCGACCGCGACGCCCGGCACGGCGACGAGCAAGGCCGCCACGCGCTCCGGCAAGGCGGCGGTAACCGCGCCTAGGCCGAGCGCGAGCAGCGCCACCGCGGCCGCCATGGCGGCCAGCGCAGCGCCCGAGCGCCACGCGAGGCTTACGCGCGGGGCGGGCAGTTGAACGCGCTGACGCAACGACAGCGCGTTCAGCACCGCAGCGATGGCGAATGCAATCGCCATCGAAGCGGCTGCGCCGCGAATGCCGTGCGCGGGCACCAGCACGGCGTTGAGCGTCAACTTGAGCAGCGCGGCCGCGGCTAAGTTGACGGCGGGCGACCGCAGGTCGCCCATGCCTTGCAGCAGCGCCGCGCTCACGGCTTGCAGCGTGCCGCCTACGGCGGCAAAAGCGATGATCGCCATCGCGGCGGTACCGTTGCCGTCGGCGAACAAGGCCCGATTGATCGGCGATGCGAGCAGCGCCAATCCGACTGCCGCGGCGCAGCCGATCCACCAAGCAAATCGCATGGTGAACACTGCCCTCGCCGCGAGTTCCCGAACATCGTCGCGCGCCCGTGCTGCCGTCAGCGCCGGAACGAGCGCCGACGCCGCGGCAGCCGCCCCCATGATCACGAGCTGCAACAAGGCCACGCCGCGGTTGTAAACGCCGAACTGCGCCAACGACCATGCCGATTCCGCATCTTCTTGCTGCAGGAACCGAGGGATCGAAAAAGCGTCGATCAACCCGAACAACGGCGCGACCAACGATGCGATTCCGATCGGAATGGCTACCGCGAGAATTCTTTTAAGCAGCGCTTGTCGGGTTTCAGGCAAGCGTACCTTTCGAATCGGCGGCGGCGTTAACTCCGAGGCAGCTTCCTTACCGAAACTTTTTTTCGCTCCCGTCGAGCGGATAATGAACGACTTATTCCGATTGCTGCCTACGCTCCAAAGCATAGCTATGAGTCCCGCTACGGCTCCCGTCGCAAGCCCGCCGTGCACGGCGGCAGCCGTTGCGGACGGCGACCAAGCCGCATCCACCGCCCAGATCAGGGCAACCAGCATGAATGCGACCCGCGCGAACTGCTCCGTAAGCTGCGACACCGCGGGGCGAAGCATTTCCATTCGTCCTTGCCGATACCCTCTAAGAACCGCGGTCGCGGGAGCAAACAGTAGTGCTAGCGAAGACATTCGGATGGCCGGAGCCGCCGACTCCAGACCCATCAAGCCCGCAAACCAATCCGCTCCCAACCACAGAATGCCGAACATGGCGATTCCGCTTGTTCCAAGCAGGACAAGAGCCCAACGAAGTACCCGATTAGCCCCGTTCTCATCCCCGTGAGCCCTTCTCTCCGCTACGAGGACGCTGACCGCGACGGGAATACCCGCGGAAGCTAACGTCATCCACATCACGGCTAACGCGTAGACCGCGCTATACAAACCGAAAGCTTCGTCTCCGGCCAAGTTCTGTAGCGGAATTTTCTGCAGCGTGCCGATCAGCTTAGAGAGGATAGCCGCTCCCCCGAGCAAAGCCGCTCCTTGCCACATTGCCTTTTTTCCCGAATTATCGGCTCCGTATTCAATTCCCATTTCCGACCATTCCCCATTCCTTCTTCGCCAAGCATAAACGGCTTCCGCTGTCCTTAGGGACGGCGGATAAACGTTTATGTCGGAGACGATTCAGTAATAGATAACGAATTTATATCTAATCTGAATCGTGAATAAACCCGGCTTCCACATTCTCCCGTTGCATGGCCTGTGCTTCGATTATAATCGAAAGCCGCAAAGCAAAAAAGCTTCCCGGCGACAGATAGTCATCTGTCCGGGAAACTTTTTCGCGATTGCTCGTTATGTTTATTGCTCCATTTGCTTCGCAAGGAAGCCTGCTGCGGTTTCCACCATCTTGCTCTCCATGTCTCCCATGTTCACCTGCTCGTCCTTGCTGAGCAGTACGACCGTGCCGATCGGATCTCCGCCCGCGACGATCGGAGCTGCCACGAACGAACTGAGCGTTTCGCTCACGTCGCGCAGAACCTCATAGCTGCCCGATCCGGGTTCCAGAATGATTTTACGATTCTCCATGCAGCCTTCCAATAAATTGCCGATCGGTTTTTCCAAATATTCCTTCTTGGATGCTCCGGCTACGGCAATAAAGGTATCACGGTCGGAGATCATGGCGACATGACCCGTGCTCTCGAACAATGACTCTGCGTACTCTTTGGCAAAATCGCCCAACTCGCCGATCGGAGAATATTTTTTGAGAATAACTTCACCGTCGCGATCAACGAAAATTTCCAACGGATCCCCTTCGCGGATCCGGAGCGTGCGACGAATTTCTTTCGGAATGACGACCCGTCCGAGGTCATCAATACGGCGTACAATCCCGGTTGCTTTCATAGCTCGTGTTGCCCCACTTTCATTGGTGTATTCGCTCTGCAGTCGTCGGCGTGGATGACATGCCGACCTTTATGACGAACGCTTGATCAATCGGAAAAAGGTGACATTGAATCGTAAATGTAGTATTTAACCTCTCCCATTTTCTTATGCGCGCACCCTCTACTGGTGGAATCATCCAATTGATAAAAATATCCGGGCGTTTCGACGCTCAGCCACTCCGAAGAACTTAAAAATTGCCGCTCCCGCGCCGAAATGGCAGCAAGAGCAGCAAGAGTCCGTCGAAGATTCGGGACTGACATGTCGCACCTTAAGTTCCCAAAAATAATGGGTTGATCCAAGCCATGATGATTTTCCGATTGAAGATCAAGAATCCGAATTTGTTAAGTCTACACGTATTTAAGCAAAAATCAAAATTTAGACCTTACTCTTCCTTGTGCTTCAACAGAGCGGCCAGTTCTCTCCTAAGCTTCAGGAATTCCGAATGCTCGCGCACCTCCGACGTGCGTTCCGCGGGCAACGTTACGGGATAGGCCTTCAGAATCCGGCCCGGTCCCGCCCCCATCACGATGATGCGTTGCGAAAGAAAGATCGCTTCGTCGATATCGTGCGTGATGAACAGGACGGTCGTCTTTTCCTTCTCCCATACGTCAAGCAGCGCTTCCTGCATCTCCAGCTTCGTCTGCGCGTCGAGCGCTCCGAAGGGTTCGTCCATTAGCAACACCTTAGGCCCGTTAGCGAGAGCCCTAGCGATCGCCACGCGTTGCTTCATCCCGCCCGACAGCTGCTTCGGAAACCGATTCGCGAACGGCTCCAGCCGGGTGATTCGTAAATATCGGTTGGAAATCGCGCGGCGCTCCAGAATCGAGACTCCCTTAAGCTTTGGTCCGTATTCGATATTTTGACGGACCGTTAGCCAAGGAAAGAGCGTATACCCCTGGAACACCATGCCCCGATCGGCACCCGGTCCCACGACCGAATCGCCGTCCACGCAGACCGCTCCTTCGTTGGCCTCCTCCAAGCCCGCCACGATGCGCAATAGAGTGGATTTTCCGCAACCGGAAGGACCCAATATCGTCACGAACTCGTTCGCGCGAATTTCCAAATCGATATTGTCCAAAGCCCGAAAGCTCGTTTTCCCCGTCTTAAAAGTTTTTCCCACGCCCCGAATCGCTATCGCGCCCAATCCCCCTCCAGTCGAGAGTCCTTGGGACGTTATCGTTGCCGGCGTGCCGATGACTCCGTTACCGGTTGCCTCCATCGTTTCGCTCATGGCCTATTCCTCCTTCGGCGTTCATTACGCCCATGGGTACAACCGACGGTTAAGGAAAGCAAAGATTCGGTCGCTTATTAAGCCAAGCAGGCCTATAACAATGATGCCGACGAATATTTGCTCCGTATTCAAGAATCTTTGGGCTTTCATGATCGCGTATCCGAGCCCGCTATTCACGGCGACGAGCTCCGCGACGACCAAATAGGTCCATGCCCAGCCCAGCATCAATCGGAGCGTATTCAGCAATCGGGGCTGTACGGCCGGGATGATGACGGTCTGAATCACCTGCCACCGACTTGCCCCTAGCGTAAAGGAGGCTTGCACCAAATCCTTGGACACAAGTCGAGTGTCCGCGGCGACCATCAACACGAGTTGAAAGAAGCACCCTATGAAGATAAGCAGGATTTTGGCCCACTCGCCAATGCCGGCCCATACCATGATTAACGGAATGAACGCCACTGCGGGCATGTAACGGATAAATTCCATCGGCGGCTCGATGAAGGCTTCCCCATAACGATAGGTTCCTGCGAACAGACCGATCGGAATAGCTAAGAGACAGGCAAGCGCAAACCCTGCCATTACCCGGAAAACGCTAATCCCGATATGGTTCCAGTAGACGCTCGTGCCTAGCTGATCGAACAGACTTACGAGCACCTTGTCCGGCGTAGGCAGGAAAATCGGATTCACGAGTTGTCCATAGCTTAAGACCGACCAGAAAGAGAGCATAACGAGAAAAGAGGCGATCGCGGTAATCCCGAAGCCGCGCCTCGGGATATCTTCGAAGATTTGCATGGCATGCCTTTTTCTGGTCTTCGCACTTGAAACCGGGGGAGACGGTGACGACGCAGACCCGATAATGGTATCCGCAACCGTAACTCCGCCTGTTGCATTGGGCTTACTCATATGCCGTCACTCCCCTGCTGCTTTTTGTACGAATTTAGGCTCGAGCAGTGCGTCAACGTCAGGGATCTCGCTTATCATATCTAGCTTTTTCAGGAACTCCGCCGTCTTCTTGCCCGTGAATGATAGGGAGGTCAATTCCTCCCGTTGGCCGAAAGCGTTGACGTTGTCTTCCTTGCTGAACAGCTTGATGCTCTCGAGTCCAAGTTTGAAATCTTCCGGTGTCGTCTCGGCCCGCTTCGCCATGATTTCGATGGACTCCGTTTCGTTGGCTTTGAAATATTCAAGCGCCTCGAACCAAGCGTCGACGATCTTCTGAACGTCGTCCGAACGATCCTTTACGACGCTTTCGCGGAAAACGAGCAAATCGGGAATGAGCCCCGGCGTTTCTTTCGACGAGAACAAGATCTTGCCTTTGCCTTCCTTGACCGCCTTGGTCTGGAACGGCTCCCATAGCACGGAAGCGTCCGTGTTGCCTGCAATGAACGCCGGACCCGCGTCGTTGACCGTCATATTCACGTAATTGATATCGCCTTCGCCCAGTCCGTTCTGCTCTAGCGCCGTTAACAGAAGCAAATGGTCGACCGTCCCAAGCTCCGTGGCGACCGTCTTGCCCTTCAATTCCTTCACGCTTCCGATGTCAGGCTTGCTGACAATCGCGTCCCCGCCGTTCGAGTTGTCATTGACAAGCACGGCTTTTAACTTGATGCCCTTGGAGGCGGCAGGCAGCGTGTCGGACAACGTCTGGCTATTCGCATCGACTTTGCCCGTAGCCAGCGCCTGCAAGGAATCGCTATATACGGGAAACCACTCCAGCTTCACGTTAACGCCGTGTTTCTCGAAGAACCCTTTCTCCTCGACCAAATACCACATAAACCAGCCCGGCCAAGGGCTCAACGCGATGGAGATCGGCTCGTCAGAGCTTCCCGATTTCTCTTTGTTACCGCAAGCGGACAGTACGGACAGAACGCAAACGACGATAAGAATGACGGAGAATGCACTGAACAGCCGATTACGAGAAAGTTCCCGACTCCGATTCATAACGATCCCACTCCTTTGGATTTCGATTTGATCTTAGAAAATAACAAAAGCCTGGGAGAGAGGGTCTCCCAGGCTTTTGTCCTTCCGTGTGATATGGCGGGGCGGGCCTAACGTAACTCCGCGTTGCTCCCGTTGCCATACGCCATCTCTCGGACCAGCTTGACCTCACGCCAACGGAACCCTAGACGACTTTTGCGTTCCTAACTAGAGGAACCTTTATCTAATTGTCAACTTTGTTTACATTTTATCAGCCATTATCTAAAATCGTCAACACTTATGTTAGATATTATTACATTAAATCGTTAGATGCTTCATAACCGCCGGATCGTCCAGTTCCTCCCGCCCGCCTTGCCAAACGATCGTACCCTTCTCCATGATGTAGAAACGATCTCCGACGCTGCGAACGAAGTCCAAGCTTTGCTCCACGAGAAGAATCGCCGTCTTGCCCTCATCGCGGATCGACCGGATAACGTCTTGAATCGCATCCACGATAGAAGGCTGAATCCCTTCCGTCGGCTCATCGAGCACAAGTAAGTCCGGCTCGGAGATGAGCGCCCGCGCGAAAGCCAATTGCTGCTGCTGCCCGCCGCTCAAATCTCCGCCGCGACGTTTGTAGAAGGTCGGCAAAATCGGAAATTTCTCGATCGCCTCCGGCGGAATCGTTTTGCTTCGGCGCTTGGCGGAATCCGGATGAGCCTCCAGACCGACTCGCAAATTCTCATAGACGGTCAATTGGGAGAAAATCTCCCGCCCTTGCGGAACGTAACCGATACCCTTCTTCGCCCGCTCTCCCGGTGCCCGCTTCGTTACGTCCGCTCCTTTGAAGGATACGGAGCCTTTTCTTGCCTTAAGAAGTCCCATGATGCTTTTGACCAACGTAGACTTCCCTACGCCGTTGCGCCCCATCAGGCAGACGACTTGCCCCGGTTCAACCGTAAGCGACACGTCCCGTAAAATAACGCTCTCGCCGTATCCCGCTTCAAGCCGTTGAACTGATAACATCGTAATCCCGCCTTTTCCTGCCCAGATACACTTCCGCCACCCGGTCGTCCCTTTGCACTTCGTCCATGGACCCTTCCTTCAACAGCTTCCCTTCGTGCATAACGGTGACTTTGCTAGCGAAATTACGCACGAATTCCATATCATGCTCTACGACCACCACCGTACGTTTACGTACGATTTCCTGCAGCAGCTCGCCCGTTTTGTCCGTTTCCTTATCCGTCATCCCGGCTACCGGTTCATCCAATAACAGAATTTCCGGCTCCTGAAGGAGCATCATGCCGATTTCCAACCACTGCTTCTCCCCATGCGACAGGAGACCGGCGCGAAGCCGTTTCTTGTCGCCCAATCCGATCAACTCCAACTCCGCCTCCATGCGCTCTTGGTCGCTTTTCTTCATCGAAGCCCGCAAAGTCGCCCAAACTCCGCGGTTTTGGGACATCGCGATCTCCAAATTTTCTTCCACGGTTAAACCGGAGAAAATCGAAGGCGTCTGGAACTTCCGTCCGATGCCCAATTGCGCGATCTCATGCTCCTTACGCCGAGTTACGTCTACCGTCCCTTCGCGCCCATGGAATGCGACGCTGCCCGATGCGGGTCTCACTTTGCCGCAGATCGCGTCCAACATCGTCGTTTTCCCCGCGCCGTTCGGCCCGATGAGGAACCGAAGCTCGCCCGCGGCAAGCTCCAAGCTCATTTCTTGTACCGCCTTGAATCCATCAAACGACACCGTTACCTTCTGGCACGACAGAATTGAGTTTGATTTCATTCGTACTCCGCCTCCTAATGATCGTTTGGCGCAATTGACGGATCAAACCGACGATTCCGCCCGGTAAGAATACAGTGACCACGATAAACAACGCCCCGAGAAAAAATAACCAAAAATCCGGATAGGACGCGCTGAGTTCGCTCTTCGCTTGCGTCATGATGACGGCCCCGATAACGGCACCTACCAATGTCCCGCGCCCTCCGATGGCGACTAGAAGCACCATTTCGATAGACGGCACGATGGCCATCATCGTCGGAGAAATAATCCCTACATGGAGCACGAATAACATCCCCGCTACCCCCGCCAGTCCCGCCGATACGGCAAAAGCCGCCATCTGATAACTCGAAGGATCGTAACCCAGAAACCTCGTTCGGTTCTCTCCGTCCCGAATCGCCCTCAGCACCTTACCGAAGCGACTCTTGACCAAATATCTGCATAACAGAAATGCCAATATCAATGCCACAACGGTAGCCAAGTAAACCATCGTTTTAGCCGTATCCGACTTCAAGCTGTACCCGAACATTTTCGTATATCCGGTTAGTCCGTTCGTACCGCCCGTGTACGCCTGTTGACCCACGAATAAGGTCACCGTAATAATGACCAAAGCTTGGGTAAGAATCGTAAAATATACGCCGCGGATTCGGTTTCGGAAAGTGAAGAAGCCGAGCAGCAGCGCCAACCCGGCAGGAATGGCAATGCCCATTAAGGCCGCAAAAGCGAAGCTCTTGAACAGCTCCCAAAACCAAGGAAGCTTCGTTAACCCCATCCAATCCATGAAGTCGGGAATTCGCGACCCGCTCGACACGAGCTTCAGATGCATAGCCATCGCGTATGCTCCCAATCCGAAGAACACCCCGTGCCCCAAACTCAGAATACCCGTATAACCCCACAGCAGATCCAATCCCAAAGCCACGATGGCAAACGCCAAACATTTAGCCAATAAGTTTAAGCGAAAATCATTCAGATAGAGCGGAGCCGAGAACAATGCGGCCGCAGAGACGGCATAGCCGATCAACAACCAGACACGGCGCGGCAGTATAGAGGAGGATAGCACCGCGATCACCTTCTTCCTTACGTTTGTCTGATCCTAGTCCAGTCTAATCCAGGGACCGGGTCCTTACCGCGAACATCCCCATCGGCTTCCATTGCAGGAAGGCGACGATGCAGAGGAATACCAACACTTTGCCGAGAGAAGCATCCGTCCACCATTCGAAGAGCGTATTGAATACTCCGATACCGAGCGCTCCGGCTACGGTCCCGACCAACTTCCCGACTCCGCCGAGCACGACGACCATGAAGGCGTCCACGATGTAATAAGTGCCGATGGAAGGCCCGATCGGACCGATCAAAGTAAGCGCGCAACCCGCTATGCCGGCGATGCCGGAACCGATCGCGAACGTGAACGAATCCACGCGTCTGGTCGAGATGCCGAGACAGGCGGCCATCTCTCTATTTTGCATAACCGCCCTCATCCGCCGACCGGCGTTGCTCCGGTAAATATACAAGTACATCGCGAAGAGACAAAGCGCCACTAGCGCGATAATGAACAATCTTTTATAGGGAAGCACCACTCCCGAGAATACCGTCAGTCCTCCGTCTAACCAAGACGGACTCGACACTGCCACGTTAGGCGCCCCGAAGATGGAGCGAGCCAACTGTTGAAGCATCAATCCGACGCCCCAGGTGGCCAACAAGCTATCGAGCGGCCTTCCGTAGAGGAAGCGGATCAGCGTGACTTCGAGCAAGTAACCGATCGCGAATGCGATGACGAAGCTAACGAGTATAGCAACGGGAAAATAAGCGTCGAATAGGCTCTTGGGAAGGGTTGATTTGAATATTTGCTGCGTCATATACGCCCCGTAGGCGCCAATCATAATGAATTCCCCGTGCGACATGTTAATGACCTTCATGAGGCCGAAAGTAATCGCAAGACCAAGCGCGATTAACAATAGAATCGAACTCACGCTCAAACCGTTAAAAAATTGCGAGACCCATATTTCCATTACGCAACCCCCTACGCTCCAAATGCGTCAAACCCTACCGCGCGTTTTGCGATTTTGCTTAAAAGCGAGGGGAAGCCCCGGCTTTCGCCGAACACTCCCCCATCCCTCCCAGTTTCCGCAAGACGACACCTTTATTGATCGCTCAGACCTTTGGCCCAGTCATACGTCGTAAGGTACGGATCCGGCTTAACGGGACCGCCGGAATTCCACAATTCAACGATTTGACCGTCTGCTTTGATCTCGCCGATCCGAACGGTTTTGTAAATATGCTGATTGTCGCCGTCGATCGTGACTTTGCCTTCCGGCGCATTGAATTCAATGCCCTTGGCCGCTTCCTTCACTTTATCGACCTCGAAGGATCCCGCTTTCTCTGCCGCGGCCGCCCACAAGTACACGGCAACGTAACCGGCTTCCATCGGATCGCTCGTCACGCTTTCCGCGCCGTATTCTTTCTTGAAATTTTCGACGAAAATTTTGTTTTCCGGCGTATCCGTCGTTTGATAGTAATCCCACGCAACGAGGTGACCGGTTAAGTATTCGGGTCCGATCCCTTTTACTTCCTCTTCCGCAACGGATACGGAAATCGTCATCAGATCCGCGGACGTAATTCCCGCGTCCTTCAATTGTTTGAAGAAAGCCACGTTGCTATCGCCGTTCAGCGTATTGTAGACAACGTCAGGTTTAGCTTCTTTGATTTTCGCGATAATCGTCGTGTAATCCGTATGTCCAAGCGGCGTGTATTCTTCCGCTACCGTCTCTCCGCCTTTGGCCGCCAATTGCGCCTTGATGATTTTGTTCGCGGTACGCGGGAAAACATAGTCGGAGCCGAGCAAGAACACTTTTTTCTTGCCTTTCTCCAGCAAGAAATCAACCGAAGGGATGATTTGTTGGTTAGTGGTAGCTCCCGTATAGAAAATGTTAGGGGATGATTCCAATCCTTCATACTGCACCGGGTACCAGAGAAGTCCGTTTAATTCTTCGAATACGGGCAACATCGCTTTCCGGCTGGAGGAAGTCCATCCCCCGAATACCGTCGCGACTTTATCTTCGGACAAGAGTTTGCGGGCTTTCTCGGCGAAAGTCGGCCAATCGGAAGCGCCGTCCTCGACTACCGCCTCGATCTGTTTGCCAAGCACGCCGCCTTTGGCGTTTATCTCTTTAATCGCCATCAGTTCGGAATTCTTAACCGTTACCTCCGAGATCGACATCGTGCCGCTTAAGGAATGCAGAATACCAACCTTAACCGTATCTCCGCCCGCAGCGGCGGGCGATGAAGCAGGCGCCGATGACGATGACTCCGACGATGCCGGCGCCGCCGGCGAAGCCGAACCCCCGGCTTCGTTGTTGTTATTGCCGCCGCACCCCGCCAACACCAAACTTGCCGTCATCGTCAGAACGAATCCCTTTAACCAATTGCCCTTCTTCATCTTTCCACTCCCCGATCCTTAGTATGGTTTTCTCTCTAAAATCCGAACGTTCGGTTCTCTCCACAGCCCAACCGTTCGTAATTACATTATATGGTTATGTCATCATTTGTGTCAATATACCTTACATTTATTATTGAAATTTCGTGGAAATGGAGTAGTTATTCTAATTTTATGTAATAAAATATTACATAAATGTTCGTATTGTTATGTTGAAATAGGATGGTATTCGGTTTTTAGTGGATTTATGTTAGATATTCTAAAAATATAGCCTGACCTTATCCGTCGAAAGTCGGGCCGTCCCACGATATAGCGGTGAAAATCACCACTATCGAGCCGAAAGTCAGGCCGTCACGTGAAATAGCGGTAGAAATCAACACTATCGAGCCGAAAGTCAGGTCGTCACGTGAAATAGCGGTACAAATCACCACTATTGAGCCGAAAGTCGGGCCGTCACGTGAAATAGCGGTGAAAATCACCACTATCGAGCCGAAAGTTGGTAGCGTCAAGTAGTCTGTGTAGTAGGTTTTTCCATCGGGACGATGGATAGAAAAAATCAATTTGTTTAAGGTCGTGTGACTTGAGGCGCGTAGCTCAAGCGAAGGCGCGGGAGCTACAGCTTTAAGTCTTTTGTCTTGAATATTTCTCAGTGTACATCTTCTCAAATGCTGCTTTGGTGTCTGGGTCTACAAAGCCTCGAATTGCTCTTCCGCACCATTTCTCATTGTAGTCTAGGGATTGGAGGTAGATGATTTTCTCTGCTGCTTCAATGTTAGTTAGACTATTCATTGGCTTCAGGCGCTTGCGTAACTCTTTGTTCGTCCGTTCAATGGGGTTCGAAGTGTAAATCGCAGGTCGTGTGAGTGCTGGGAACTTGTAGAAGGTCAGTAACGTCGGGAGTTGTTCCTCCCACGACTTCACTTCCTTCGGATATTGCTTGCTCCATTTGGCTTTGAACCCATCGAAGACCGCCAAAGCTACATCGCCATCAAATGCCGTGTATACACCCTTCAAATCTTCGAGAAACTCGGTTTTATCGTTGACTCGAATTTTTGGAAAGGTACTTCTCACTTTATGGACGATACAGTGCTGCACATCGGCCTGAGGATACACTGCTCGAAAAGCTTCCTCAAGTCCAGGTAGCCCGTCAAAAACGCCAACTAGCACTTCGGTTGCTCCGCGGTTCTTTAAGTCAATTAAGACCTCTTTCCAAACGTTAGAACTCTCTTGGCCACCGACGTAAAATCCTAGAATTTGACGTATCCCTTTCTCGTCGATACCCATGACCAAGTAAACAGCCTCGCTACTGACTGTATTACGTTTGAGCTTAACATAGAGCCCGTCCAAATAGATAACGGAGTAGCGTTTCTCTAGCGGGCGCTTCTGCCACTGTTCGATGTCCTCCATAACCGTCTGAGTAATGTTACTGATGGTGGTCGGAGAATACTGAGTACCGAACATGCTCTCGATGAACTTGGCAACTTCGCGTGTGCTCATTCCGCCTTTGTACATATGAATGATGGCCTCTTCCAACCAGCCTTCTCTACGTTGGTAGGGTTGGAACAAACGCGTTTGAAAAGTGCCTTTACGGTCGCGAGGAACTTGGAGTTCGTTTATGGTTCCGTAACGGGTTTGGAACGTACGCTTGTAGTGACCATTACGACTGTTTCGCTGATCCTGTTGCTCGTTAAGCATGTAGTTCTTAATTTCTTCACGCATGAGCAGTTCTAGCTTCTCCTGCAACAGCTTTTTTACAGCATTTTCAAGTAGATTGCCGTACGCATTTTCGGATATAGTAGTCATCGAGTAGGGCTCCTTCTTGGTGATGTCGTAATCCCGAGGATACCCTACTTTTTTGTTGCCTGTTAAGGCTCCAAATGTTGGTACACAGACTACTTTACATCATCCGAAAGTTAGGCCGTCCCACGAAATAGCGGTGAAAATCACCACTATCGAGCCGAAAGTCAGGCCGTCCCACGATATAGCGGTAGAAATCACCACTATCGACCCGAAAGTCGGGCCGTCGCACGATATAGCGGTGAAAATCGCCACTATCGAGCCGAAAGTCGGGCCGTCGCACGAAATAGCGGTGAAAATCACCACTATCGTCTATCCAGGGGTTCTGCGTTGCGGGCGCATCTCTGTCCGCGGAAATGCTTAAAAGCCTTATTCGTTTACAAATAAGGCCCCTACAGTCCGAAAGCCCAAAGCACAATGAACTTCCGCCCTTGAGTCATGACCGTCTTTACACGTTCCTCCAACCTCCGAAAGCCGTTACGTCCACGGCTCCTACCATCTCCGCCCCATAGCCCTCGCAGATGAATCCGGAAACCTCGGACCCGTCCGCGAGCTCGACTTTGCCGATCCCTAGCGGGGCCGGTATCATGGCGACGAAAGAGCCGAACTCCGTCACCGGCACCTTCCATATTTCCAACTCTATCGCTTCCCCGCCGGACTTTTGCTTGATCAACCCCGGCTTGGCGGGAGTTGTCGGAAGTTTATAAAGCTTATATTTCGGGGCGGTTTTCGTTTCTCGTACGAACGTCGCTCCACGCTCCAGAAGTTGCGTCTCCAACGGAAACCCTCGCATGTGCAATCCGCATACGGCCACGAATATCCTATCGGCGGACACTAGACCCCCTCCCTTTCCAGCGCAATCGTCGCTTCGAACAATGTCGCCGCGCCCCGGATCAAATCCTCGCGCTCCGCCGAGGCGAAGAACGTGATTCCGAACGGAAGATCGGGAGCCACATCGCAAGAAGGCACGGCAACGGCGCACATATCCAGCAAATTGCAATGATTCGTGTATCTCCCCATATCACGGTTCGTCGCGACCGGATCCAGACGAACCTGCTCGCGCGTCCAAGTACCGCCCGCCGTCGGCATGACGAGCACGGCGTCCTCCAACCTTTTGCGAGCTTCGAGCTTATAAGCCTGCAACTTATGCATCACTTTGAATAGCGACGCGGCCGTATGCTTCCCATCCGCGCCCGATCGAAGGATCCGTTCGGTTACCGGAAACAAGCGTCCTTCATTCGCTTCTACGAACGCCTCCAATCCCGCCCACCGCTCGGCCACCCAAGGTCCTTCATACAAGATGGCCGCAGCCTCTTCATAAATCGACGCGTCAACTTCCTCTACAGGAATGCCGAGACCCCTTATTCGCGCGAGCGACATTGCCCACGCCCGTTCGTACTCCGCGGCGAAAGGCCCGAAAAATCCAACCATTCCGGCGATAGGCACGCAAATCCGGGACGGCAGCGAACAACCGGGGACCGGAAGCTCCCGCGACCACGGATCGCCCGAACACGATCCGCGCGCGACTCTATCCACCGCCAGAGCGTCGTCCAGACTCCAGGCGAATACCGACACGCAATCCAGGCTTTCGCACGCTGGCACGACGCCTTTGACCGGCCAAGCGCCAAGGCTCGGCTTGTAACCGACAAGCCGGTTCAGATGAGCGGGCACCCGCCCGGAGCCCGCTGTGTCGGTTCCGAGGGAAAAGGCCGCTTGCCCCCTTGCCACCGCAACCGCCGAGCCGCCGCTCGACCCTCCGCTGATCAGCTCCGCCTTCAGCGAATTGCAGGTTTCGCCATACGGACTGCGCGATCCCACCAACCCCGTTGCGAACTGGTCGAGATTCGTCTTGCCAAGCGGAATCGCCCCCCGCCGCTATGAGCCGACCCACGACTTCCGCATCCTCCGAAGGAGAATAGGCGAACGCGGGGCAAGCCGCGGTCGTCGGAGCCGCCCTCCAGTCCATGTTATCCTTAATGGCGAAAGGAATTCCCCATAGCGGCGAACCCAGCGGATCAAGCTCGCCCAGCTTTCGCAAATACGGTTCGATCCGCGACATCTCGGGTGGCGTGATCCAAATATTCATCCCCTCGTCATCCCGAGATCGGCGAATGATTTCCAGTACGACTTCTTCCGGGGTCGTCTCCCTTTTCAGATAAAGCTCGCGTAGTCCGCCGATGGTTAATACCGCCGGCAATGTCTCCGTCTCCATTTTTCAATCCCCCTCGTCTATTCCCGCAAGATGCTCAACATCAATTGACCGGAATGAACCGATTCCCCCGGGCCTACGAAAACCGTGCCAACGACCCCATCGCCAGGCGCCTGCTGGGCGAATTCCATCTTCATGCTCTCCTGAATAACGAGCGTGTCGCCCTTCTTAACTTCCTGCCCCGCGGTTACAAGCACCTTCCACACGCTTCCGGGCATTGGACTGCGCACCGCAATTGCCCCTTCCGGCAATTCGTCTTCCGCCGCCGGTTCGGTCGATTCCTGGTCCGATACGTATTTAGCCAAGCCAAGTTTTATCCAACTTTCTCGCTCCTCACGGAAAGCCGCTTGCTGTCGATCACGGAAAGCATCCGCGCCCCCCTTGATCGATTCGAGGAAACGTAAATATTCCCCGAGATCGAACGACGTTTCCGTAATGTCCACCTCGTATCTGCCGCGAAGGAAATCTTCTCGCAGGATGAGCAGTTCATCGGCGTCCACCGGGTAAAATTGGATTTGATCGAAAAACCGAAGCAACCACGGTTCGCCCGGTTTAAAGCTTGCCGTAGGACGAAGGCGGTTCCACATCTGCACCGTTCGGCCGACGAATTGGTACCCTCCCGGGCCTTCCATTCCATAGACGCACATATAAGCCCCGCCGATTCCGACCGCATTTTCCGGCGTCCAAGTTCGGGCGGGATTGTACTTCGTCGTCACCAGCCGATGACGCGGATCGGTCGGCGTTGCGACTGGAGCGCCCAAATAAACGTCGCCAAGGCCAAGCACCAAATAATTCGCTTCGAAAACGATCCTGCGAACATCCTCGACACTATCCAACCCGTTCACTCGGCGGATGAATTCGATGTTGCTCGGGCACCATGGCGCGTCAGGGCGAACGTTCTGCCGATAACGATCGATGGCAACTCTTGTCGCCGGATCGTCCCAAGATAAAGGAAGTCGGACGATTCTAGACGGAACCCGGATCGATTCCAGCGACGGAAGCGATCGTTCGATCTCGACAATACGCCGACAGGCTTCCATTACCGTCATTTTCGAAGGGTCGATATGAATTTGCAGAGAGCGAATGCCGGGCGTCAGATCGAGCACAGGAACGGCATCACTCTCCTTAATGGCCTGCATAAGCGCATGCGCCTGAAAGCGAAGCGCAAGATCAAGCTCCATCCGACCGTATTCCACCAACAAATAACGATCGCCGCTGCATCGGATAGTCAGCGGGAATTGACGCCTTTCCTCCTCGCGAAACAACACCGGGTAATCGCCGCGAAAATCGGTTGCCGCCGACAACGGGAGTACGACCGGCTCCAACTCGTCTCGCTCTCCTGCTCCGATCGCTAACAAGTTCCCTTCTTGAACGACTCTCAACGCATCGGCTTCTTGTAAAGACAGTAGCCGGAAACGGATTTTATCTCCCGGATGTAATTGGCCGAGCTTCCACAGCTCCGCGGTCGCCGTCGTCGCCGGGCACACGAATCCGCCAAGGCTCGGACCGTCCGGACCAAGTAGAATCGGCATGTCTCCGGTCAGATCAAGCGTGCCGATCGCATACGCGTTGTCGTGTATGTTGGACGGATGAAGCCCCGCTTCCCCGCCGTCTTCCCGTGCCCAGAGAGGCGCGGGCCCGATCAGTCGGACGCCCGTCCGCGAGCTGTTATAATGTACTTCCCACTCCGTTTCGGCAAGTTGGCGCAAATACTCCGGCCGCAGATATTCCTCCGTACAATGCGGCCCGGGTATAACTCCGATCGTCCACTCGTTTGTCATCGCCGTCCGATGCGCCGTCGCCAACGCCGTCCACTCGGTTTCTTCAGCACCTCGCTTCGAAGCCCCATGCACATTCACGTTCAGTACGTCGCCCGTTCGAATCGCCCGACCTCCGTGCCCGCCGAATTGGCCTAGAGTAAACGTCGAAGAGCTGCCGAGAATTTTCGCCATATCGAACCCCCCGCCGACAAGCAAATAGGAACGCATCCCCACTTTGGCTTCTCCGAATGTCAGCGTCTCGCCCCGCCGAGCTTGAATCGCCCGATACATAGGAACAGACTTCCCATCTATCATCGGCAGCATATCGGCCCCCGTCACGCAGAAAGTCATGTTGCTGCGGAATCGAAAGGAGCCGCCCCTAAGCGTCATTTCCAGACCGGATGCATCGTCTTCGTTGCCCAACAGTTTATTGCCTATCCGGAACGACAACGAATCCATCGGTCCGCATGGCGGAACGCCGACGTTCCAATAGCCGACCCGGCCCGGATAATCCTGCACCGTCGTCTGAACTCCGCCATCCAGCACTTCCAACGCGAATTCCGCCGGCTCGAAACCATTCAACAACCCCGTATAGACGTTACCCGATAAGCAATCCTCATTCGCAAGCAACTCTCTCAAATATTGCAAATTCGTCGTCACGCCATAGAAGCGAGTATCCGACAGCGCCTTTACCAGCTTGCGGATCGCGTCTTCTCGATCTTCCCCATGCACGATGATTTTGGCCAGCATCGGATCATACAAGGTCGTAACGGTCAATCCGTCCCGCACCCAAGTTTCATTACGAGCCTCTTCGGAAAATATCGCTTGATCCAACTGACCGGCGCTCGGGCGGAACCCCTGCAAGCAATCCTCCGCGTAGATTCGGGCCTGAATGCTATGCCCCTTCGGCTTCGCAACAAGGGAATCCAACCCCGTCAATTCGTTCGCCGCTTCTCGCACCATCCACTCCACGAGATCAACCCCGAGCACCTCTTCGGTGACGCCGTGCTCCACCTGAAGCCTCGTGTTCACCTCCAAGAAGTAGTACTCGCAAGACTCAGGGTCATACAGAAATTCAACCGTCCCAGCGCTGCGGTAACCGACCTCGGCCGCCAGCTTGCGTGCCGACTCCAACATGCCGGACCGCACGCGATCGGGAAAATTCGGTGCCGGGGTTTCTTCGATTACCTTCTGGTTCCGTCGTTGAATGGAGCAATCCCTCTCTCCTAAAGCAACCACCTCGCCGAACCCGTTTCCGAATATTTGCACCTCCACATGGCGTGCCTTCGCGATGTATTTCTCGAGAAAAACGCCGCCATTCCTGAAGTTCGTTTCCGCCAAATGCCTAACGGAATCGAACGCGGATCGGAGAGCCCCCTCCCCGTCGCATACCCGCATTCCAATCCCGCCGCCCCCGGCGGTACTTTTCAAGATGACAGGATACCCGATCCCATCGGCCTCTCGAACCGCCTCTTCGATCTCGACGATAAGCCCCGTCCCGGGCAACATCGGAACACCTGCTTTCGCCGCCGCCTCGCGGGCGGAATGCTTCAGCCCGAACGTCTCCATCTGCTCCGGAGTCGGCCCGATAAATGCGATCCCCCGCTCCCGGCATGCGCGAGAGAATTCGGCATTTTCGCTAAGAAAGCCGTAACCCGGATGAATGGCCTGCGCTCCCGTATCCACAGCGGTTTGCAAGATCAGTTCCGCGTTGAGATAACTATCCTTGGCCGGCCCGTCGCCAATCCGTACGGCTTCGTCGGCACGATCAACGTGAAGGCTGTCTTGATCCGCCTTCGTATAGACGGCCACGGATGCGATTCCGAGTTTCCGAAGCGTACGCTCGATGCGGACGGCGATGGCGCCGCGGTTCGCGATGAGAACTTTAGTAAACATAATGACCACTCCCTAAGCGATAATCTTCCCGATCAACAATCCCAGATGAGAACCCGAATCGGAGTCGGATGATAGGCGTTGCAAGGATTATTAAGCTGAGGACAGTTGCTGATCAGCGCCATAGTACGGCCGTACGATCTCATTTCGACGTAAGCCCCCGGCGAGGAGACGCCATCCTGGAACGTTAGCCCGCCTTCCGGCGTGACCGGAACGTTCATGAAGAAGTTAATGTTCGGCGCCAAATTACGCTTGGAGTATTTACCTCCTTCCGCGTGATTCGCCAGTTGAAGCATAAAAGTATCGCGGCAATTGTGCATGTGCAGCTTCTCATGGGCGTAGCGCACGGTGTTGCTCTGCGCCGAGCAAGCACCGCCCAACGTATCATGGCGGCCGCACGTATCCGCGACGATCGTCAGCAGCTCTTTGCCCGATTCCGCCCGCAGCACGGAGCCGGCCGACAAGTAGATGTTGCGCTGACCCGTTATCGTGCGAACGGCGCTATAGTGATCCTCCGGATTGTCCGCATCGTAGAAAAGCGTATCCGCAGCTTGATTCCCCTCCAGATCGACGATCCGCAGCACTTGCCCCGGATTTAGCTCCCGCATCCAACCGTTCCCCGCAAGGACGACTTCGTCGTAGACGGCGGATTCAGGTTGTCGCGAACTTTCGACTCGATTAAATACGGCCATGGATAATTCCTCCCAGAAAGTATGGATTGCTCGCTATCGGCCTTGCAGCGCGTAATATTCCCATGTGTTCTCATAAGCGCGTCGATTCTCCGGACGAAAGCCGACGCAGTAATCGTCGTAGCCGACCGCCCCTTCCGACGGCAGCACCTCCAATTTCACCGGCACCGAAGGATAAATCGTTCTCGGATCGAGCGGATTCGGGGTGTTCGACAGCACGAGCACGACATCCATTTCGGTTCGAAGCGTAACGGTGGAGTTCGGGAGGCAGTGCCCCGTATCGTAGTGCAATTCTCCCGTTTCGTCGCAATACACCTTCGAGAACAAATTCACGTTGGGCATGAGATCGCGCACGCCGAGTCCGCATCGCACGAGTTCGACGGCCAGATTGTCCCGACCGCTCCGCAACCAATCGTTCCGCGTTTCCTGATACGTAGTTACTCCGTATTTCGCATCCGTCTCCTCCCGGGTCGTGTAACCCGAAATCGTATCGTGCCAGCCCAAGCTATCCTCCACGATAGCCGCGAGCACCCTCCCGTTATCGCTCATAAGCGTATGCCCCCTTGTCAGATGCGCGGTGTACTGCGCCTTCAGAGTATCCGGCATATTGTAGCGCTCGGTTAGATCGTCCGCGTTATAGAGCAATACGGAGACGTTAGCCCCTGCTCCTAACGCCGTGAAGCGTAGCCGTTTGCCTCTGCCGATCTTGCCCGACCATTTCCCTCCCGGTCGGATGGAAACGCTCCAGTCGTTGTTTTCCATTCGAATCGCTCCTTTTTTAGATTCAAACCTGATCTTGGGTAAATAAAAAGGAGACATCACAAGACGATTGTCTTGATGATATCTCCCAGGTTTTTATCCTTCCGTGTCGCCCCCGCGCTCGGGAACGGTTTACTCTCGGACCAGCCCGGTAATCGAGTCTCCGGCGGAACCCTAGTAAACTTAGTATTAAGTTGTGTAACTAAACATAACATATCACGAGCGATTATCTTCGTCAATCCTGATTATTTGAATTTTTGGTCGCTTTTTTATTCAATAATCAATTTTTATGTTAGTTTATATTACATAATTGGATGATTAATTCGGCAGAAAAGCTGCATATAAAAAAAGACGCGCCCGGAATCCTTCGATCGCTTGATCGGAATTCCGGAACACGTCTTCGATTAGGGTTGCCTTACTTCGCTCCTGCCGACGCGCTTGGCGACGCGCTTGGCGATGCGCTTGGCGATGACGAAGGAGAAGCACTAGGAGATGCGCTAGGAGAACCCGATGCGCTAGGCGTCGGTTCTTGCGGCAACGTCACCTTGATTTCAAGCTTGTCCTGTTCTGCGGTCAAGAACTCGTTCAATTTCGTCGATGCAACGGCTGTCTTGATCTCGTCTTTGTCGGTCTCCTTAAGCTTATCGTAAGCCGTCGCTTCGCGACTCTCAACTTTCATGACGTGATAGCCGAATTGCGTTTTGACCGGTTCGCCGATAACGCCGATTTCTTGCGTGTTGGCCGCTTCCTTGAATTCCGGAACCCAGCCCTTCGCGGTTTGCTTCTCGTAAAGTCCGCCTTTATCTTTAGAGCCGTCATCCGTCGAATACTCCTTCGCCAGAGCCGCCCAGTCCTCGTTCGTTTCCAATTTCGTTTTGACCTCTTTGGCCAACTTCAACGCGTCTTCTTCGGATTTCAATTCCGCGCCGGTGTTCGGATCGACCGTACCGATCAGAATATGACGAACGGTAACTACGTTATAGTCCGTAGGAGCTTTCTCATACTCCGCTTTGATTTCTTCTTCCTTAACCGTCGGCTTCAGCTCTTCGCCTTTAGCCCCGTAGAAGGATTGGAATGCTGCGAGGTCCTTATACTGCGCGACCGCTTCTTTCACGGATAGATCTCCGTCATCCATAAGCTTCTTCAATGACGCATCCGTTTTTCTTGCATCTTCAAGCTGCTTTTTGAACGAATCCGCCGCCGTCTGAGCTTTCTTGTCCTCCTCCTTGGAGATATCCTTGATAAGGACTTTGCTCACGATATACTGCTTAACGAATTGTTCTTTGATTTGCGGAATCGACATGTACATCGCCGCTTGAGGATTCATGATCGATTGGAACGTCGCGTATTTGTTGAATTCTTTTTCTGTGACTTCTCCGCCCTTATACGTTGCGATAACGGTGGCACCAGCCCCCTTGTCGTTCTTACCGCAAGCGGATATTAGTGCGACGAGCATGACCAATGCCAGCGTCAACATTGACAACCGGCGGTATGGCATGCGATTACGGTGCAACATCCTGTAGTTCCCCCTTTGATTTTGTCGCTTCTTTGTATTGTACCAGAAAATCCTCCACGAGCGCTAATAAGGCATTCTCGTCCATCCCTCTTACCTTGAAGCGAATAAGCAATTGCTGCTCGGTGAAAGCCGTGACCATGCGCCCTTGCATCTTAGCTTCCAACGCTTTAAGCTTGCTCACTTCCACGTCGGCCCGACGTCGCTCTTCCAGCTTAAGCGTCAATTCGTCTCCTCGCCGGACAATGGATTCGATGCCGTATTTGCGTCCGTACACTTTTAGTCTAGCCACCGTCATTAAGTTAAGCACGGCTTTAGGCGGTTCTCCGAAACGGTCTACCAGCTCTTCGAACAAATCTTCGACGTCTTCGAGCGACGTTGCCGTCGCGACCTTCTTGTAGATCTCGATTTTCTGTATGCTATCGTAAATATATTCAGGAGGCAAATACGCGTCCACGCCCAAATCCAACTGGGTATTGACCGGCTGAGGCGGAAGAACGACGCCCCCCATCTCTAGCTTGCGGCTTTGAATTTCTTCCGCGAGCATCTGAGAATACAGGTCAAAGCCGACGGATGCGATAAAGCCATGCTGCTCGGCGCCGAGCAAATTGCCCGCTCCGCGGATCGATAGATCGCGCATGGCAATCTTGAAGCCGGAGCCGAGCTCCGTAAATTCCTTGATCGATTGCAGACGTTTCTCCGCAACCTCCGTCAACACCTTGTCCCGCTGATACGTAAAGTACGCATACGCGATCCGATTCGAACGTCCTACGCGTCCCCGAAGCTGATACAACTGAGATAGACCCATTCGATCCGCATCGTGCACGAGCAACGTATTGACGTTCGGGATATCTACTCCGGTCTCGATAATGCTCGTGCTAACCAAGACGTCGTATTCGCCGTCCAAGAAGTCCAGAATCGTTCTCTCCAGCTCCTGCTCCGACATCTGCCCATGAGCGACGGCAACGCGGGCATCCGGAACGAGCGCGCTAATCTGCTCGGCCATCTGGTAGATGCCTTGAACCCGGTTAAACAAATAATAAACTTGACCGTCCCGCGCGAGCTCCCGTTCCACCGCTTCCCTAACGAGCGTAGGGCTATATTCGACCACGTAGGTTTGCACCGGAAAACGATTTTCCGGCGGCGTCTCGATGACCGACAAATCCCTAACGCCCAGCATGGACATATGAAGCGTACGCGGAATAGGCGTGGCCGTAAGCGTCAGCACGTCCACGTTCGTCTTGATCTTCTTCAGCTTTTCCTTATGGGTTACGCCGAAACGCTGCTCTTCGTCCACGACAAGAAGCCCCAGCTCCTTGAATACGATATCTTGGGAGAGCAGGCGATGCGTACCGATTACAACATCTACCGTACCGGCCTTTAGACCCTTGATCGCTTCCGCCTGTTCCTTGCGCGACCGGAATCGGCTTAACACCTTGATATTAAAAGGATACCCGGAGAACCTCTCCCGGAAGGTTTCATAGTGCTGCTGCGCTAGAATCGTAGTCGGAACAAGCACAGCGACCTGCTTGCCCTCGATAGCGGCTTTGAATGCCGCGCGAATAGCAACCTCCGTCTTGCCGTAACCGACATCTCCGCAAAGCAACCGGTCCATCGGGCGAGGAGTTTGCATGTCTTCTTTGATTTCCTTGATGGCTCGTAGCTGATCCGCCGTTTCGTCGTAAGGGAACATCTCCTCGAACTCTTGCTGGTAGGGAGTGTCCTCCCCAAAGCCGAAGCCCGTCGTCGCCTGCCGTTCCGCATACAGCTTAATCAGATCGTCGGCGATGTCTTGCACCGAGGAGCGAACCTTCGACTTAACCCGATTCCAATCCGCTCCGCCGAGCTTGCTGACCTTGGGTTCCTTTTCCTCGTTGCCGACGTACTTCTGAATGAGGTCGAATTGCTCTACGGGTACCGAAAGACGGTCTCCTCCCGCGTAAACGATATGAAGATAGTCTTTGTGTATTCCGCCGACTTCGAGGGTTCCGATGCCGAGATATTTGCCCACCCCATGATTCTGATGGACGACGTAATCGCCGACCTTAAGCTCCGTATAGCTCTTGATCCGCTCCGCGTTGTCTAGGTGGCGATCTACCCTGCGGGCTTTGCGTTGCTTCTGGGTGAACATCTCGCCTTCCGTAATGACGACAAGCTTAATAGAAGGCAGCTCAAACCCGCTCTGCAGGTTCCCTTGCAGAATCTCCGGAGTTTCGATCTGATAGTCTTCGAGCACGCGTCTCATTCTCTCCGCGCGTTCCGCATTGCCCGCTAGCATCAAGATCCGGACTCCGCCCTTGCGCCAACGTTCCATCTCCGCCTTGAGCACGTTCATCTGACCGTGAAAATTTTGCATCGAGCGGCAGACGAAATTGATAATGTTCTGCGGCTGAGTATGGGGAATTTGGCGAACGAACAAGGACAGATACACCGTCTGGAAGCCTTTTGGATACAGCGCCTGTTCCGCGGAGACAGCCAGAACGAAGCCAGGCAATGACTTGCCCTGCTGCAGCAGATGGGTCGTCCATTCGGACTCGTCGCGTTCCAACTGCCGTGCGGTCTCGCCCAGCCTGTTCGGTTCATCCATTAAGAGAACCGCGTCCTTAGGAATATAGTCCAGCAGCGTTTGACGCTCCGGATATAGCAAAGACATGTACTTGTAAATTTCGGAAAAATAAACATTTTGTCGCAATAGCTCAATTTCCCGGGAAATTTCGGAGCTTAACCGCTCTTTCGCTTGCCTATCGGACATTTTCTCGAGTTGCTTATCGAGCAAATCGTGCGCATGTTGAGCCGCGTTCTGGAACCGCCTTTCCCCTGCGATCCATTCTCGGCTTGGCTGCACGGTATACGCTTCCAGCTTGTCGATCGACCTCTGATCCGCGGGATCGAACGTGCGAATCGAATCGATCTCATCGTCGAACCACTCGACGCGATAGGCGATTCCGGATGCAAGCGGGAAAAAATCCACGATTCCCCCGCGAACGCTCAGATGCCCCTTCTGCTCGACTCTATCTACGCGCTCGTAACCTAATTGGATCATTCCTCGCAGGAATTGATCCATAGGCAACGTATTGCCGACCTTCAGATCGATATGCGCTTCCGCCATCGTCTTCAGGTCGGGTTGGAACCTCCGAACCCCCGCGAACGGTACGACAATAACGCCGCGGAAGCCTTCCGCAAGCTTGAGAATAACTTCTAATCGGCGTGCCGACGTCTCCGGGCTCGAGATCGCCGTCTCCGCGGCAATTAATTCGTTGGCCGGATACAACAATACCTCTTCGGGAGAAAGGCACTCTTGTAGGTCATCCGCCATTTTCTGCGCCGAGAACATATTATGGGTAATTGCAAGAATAGGCCGTTGCAATTCCCTGTACAGTCCGGCAATAGCCGCTTGGCGCGCGGAACCGGACAAGCCAGCGACAAGCTGCTCCCGCATTCCGCCCTTCAAGCCTTGTATGACGCTAATTAAATCGGGATCGGTAACCAGCGATTGGATTAGCGGCTTCATGGCATTTCCCCTCTCAGATCACACGGGCCAGCCTACCGGATTTTACGTCAAACGGCACGGCGCGATGCGTCGGCTGGCTTGAAGTATCGTGGACGGGCAACCCGCTTCTACATAAGTAAATTTGCTCCGCAAAATCATGAAAAAAGCCCCGGCACATGCCAAGGACTCCTTAAGGAATGTCGGAACGTGATACATCCGCTTTCATTGCAATGGGTTGGACAACAAAGCCAACTCGGGGTTCGCATCCAATGTTTGGCTGCAATAATCGCAGATTACCCGTACGGTCACGTCCCCGTTGGAATTATACGCTATTATACGCTTTCGCTCTTCGGGGGTCAAGAAATGCAACCCGAGCCGGTATTCCGGTACATCGGCATTCTCGAAGCTTCCGAGCGGCATGCTGCAATGTCGGCAAATATAGTTTACAGCCATATGTATGCCTCCTGGAGTTAGGTTATGCGGCAGTTCCCGCTTCCTTATCCAGTATTCCCGCAAACCGTCATTTTTAACGATTCCGAAGGTATAATAATTCTCTATTCATTTCTGAATCGTCTTCGACATAAACGTTTCCGCGCTTCCCTAAGGACGGCGTAAGCCATTTATGCTTGAGCGTATCATCCCTTGGCGTTATACTTGGCCATCGTCTGTTCGAAGGAATGGGTGAACGAATATTCGATCGCATCGCACGCTTCTTCCACCGATTTGCGCAAATCGGCTTGCTCCGATTTCGCAAATGCGGACAGCACGTAATCCGATATCACCATTCCCGGCTTAGGGCGTGATATCCCAATTCGAACTCGGTTGAAATTCTGGGTCCCCATGTGCTGGATAATCGATTTAATTCCATTGTGTCCTCCCGGACTGCCTTGATACCTCAGCCGAATACGGCCGATCTCCGTGTCGAGATCATCGTATACGACGATCATGTCTTCGAGCTTTACTTTGTAATAGTCCATAAACGCCCGGAGCGACTCTCCGGATAGATTCATATAAGTCTGCGGCTTCAAGAGCGCGACTTTCGTATCTCCCATTCTTGCTTCTCCGACCAAAGCTTTGCATTTCTGCGTATTGACCTGGGTATTCAGTCGGCGTGCCATTTCGTCTATGACCATGAAACCGGCATTATGCCTTGTATGGGCATAAGTGGCTCCCGGATTACCTAATCCTACAATCCATCGCATAACGTTATTCATCCTCCACGGTACTAACGATAAAATTATTTTCTCGGGGGTGCAACGATTTTTGCCGCTCATGTGTCCTAATGAATACAGACTCTACAGAGAAAGAGGGGTGAATTGATGTGTACATGAACGGTCAGATGATTTATGATGATCGGCACTTCCTAGATCATATGTCTTCAGAGGTTCCAGTGCAAATTTACTGCGGTCGGCGGCATAGCGATATCGGGTTCATCGAATATTATGGCAAAGAATTCGTTCAGGTCAATAATATTTTCTACAACCGCAAGCAATTTACCTTCGTCTCGCGTCCAGGATACTAACAGCAATGTTGTTTTCCATAAGCAAAAAGAAAAGAAGAAAAGACCGTCACGGCGTTGATGGTCTTTTCTTTTTCCCCCTACTTGATCATTCCCGATTTATAGCGCACTGAGAGCTCTGTACCCCCTTCCGATGTCTTACCGCTGACTCTAGCTCAGTGAGTACTCTATAGCCTCCATGCGATGCCTTGTACTGACCTGTAGCGCACTGTGAGTACTCTATAATCACCATGCGATGTCTAAGAATGAACTGTAGCGTACTGTGAGTACTCTATAGCCATCATCCGACGCCTCGCACTGATCTGTAGCGAACTGTGAGTACTCTATATTCATCAATTGGCCGACTTGCGGTTTGCGGTTTGCGGTTTGCGGTTTGCGGTTTGCGGTTTGCGGTTTGCGGTTTGCGGTTTGCGGTTTGCGGTTTGCGGTTTGCGGTTTGCGGTTTGCGGTTTGCGGTTTGCGGTTTGCGGTTTGCGGTTTGCGGTTTGCGGTTTGCGGTTTGCAAGGTCCCATGTAAATGCAAAAGGGGATGCCGCGAACGGCGCCCCCTCCTCTATTACCCCTTGTCGACCGCCGTAGCGGCTTCCGAATGCTTGCGGTCTTCCTCCGCTTCGTCATTAAGCGCATCCAGTTCCTCTTCCGTACGTTCCTTCTGAGGAGCCAGAACCGCAAGGATAACCGTCTCTGGATCTTGCGTAGCCTCGACGCCGTTAGGTAGAATCAAGTCGCTGATCGTCAGATGCTCGCCAACCCCCAAGCCGCTTACATCCACGGTAATGGATTCGGGAATATCCCTAGGATAACACTCGATTTCGATTTCGTGCAGCACGGTTTGGAGCATTCCGCCTTCTTTTTCGCCCGGAGAAACTCCCGTTACTTCCAACCGCGCGCCCGTCGTAATCTTCTCGTTCATATTTATGCGTTTGAAGTCTATGTGCAGCACTTGCCGCGACATGGAATCTCTTTGCATTTCCGCCATCATTACGGGGTGTTTTCCTGCGCCCGGAATGTCCATCTCTATAACCGCATTCGGATAACTTCTCAGCATCGTTGCCAGGTCCTTCGCTTCAATCGAGATCATCGACGGCTGTTCAAGTCCCTTTCCGTATACGATTCCCGGAACCTTACCCGATGATCGCACCTTTCTTAGATCGCCCTTCGTTGAAGCCTCTCGCGCTTGTACGCTTAAACTCGCACTCATACCTGATTACCTCCTCTGAACGTCTAACCTTGTTTTACCCTAGGGAGGTGATCATTAAACATGAGGCTCGAATAGCTTACTGATCGATTGCTTCTCGTGAATCCTCACGATGGCTTCCGCGATGAGCGGAGCTACGGACAATACTTTTACCTTATTGGTAGCGCAAGGCTGTCTTAGAGGGATCGTATCCGTGATAACGATCTCGACGATAGGCGAGGCATCCAAACGTTCAATGGCCGGCCCGGATAGCACAGGATGCGTACAGCAAGCGTAGATATCCGCCGCTCCGGCTTCCTTCAGCGCATTGGCCGCAAGCGCTATCGTGCCGGCAGTGTCGATGATGTCGTCGATCAGTATGGCCGTACGACCGGACACGTCCCCGATAATATTCATCACTTCGACGACGTTAGGCTCGGGTCTGCGTTTATCGATAATCGCCAGAGGCGCTTGAAGCGCATCGGCTAATCTCCGAGCGCGAACGACGCCGCCATGATCGGGCGATACGACAACGGGGGAAGGCAGTTTTTTACTGTTAAAATAGTCTCCCAAGATTGGAACGCCAAGCAAATGATCGACGGGAATATCGAAAAATCCTTGGATCTGCATCGCGTGCAAATCCATAGCGATAACGCGATGCGCCCCGGCGGTTTCGATCAGATTAGCGACCAGCTTCGCCGTTATCGGATCGCGCGAACGAGCTTTACGGTCTTGACGCGCATAGCCGTAATACGGCATCACGACATTAATCGTGTCCGCGGATGCCCGCTTCAGCGCATCCACCATAACCAGAAGCTCGATGAGATGATCGTTCACCGGAGCGGAAGTGGATTGGATGACATAGACATCGCTTCCTCTTACGCTATCATCGAGCCGGATGTGGATTTCTCCATCGCTAAACCGGCTCATCGCTACGTTACCTAGCTCGAGCCCGATATGACCGGCAATGGCTTTCGCCAGTTCGGGATTCGAGCTACAGGAAAACAGCTTTAATGTTGGATCCGAATAGGCCATTGCATAACCGCCTTTGTTTATTCGGTTTCTCTTTCCTTCTTGGCACGCGCGCGGGCACGGATCTTGTCCGCGTATCCCGGCTTGTTGACTTGGCGCTCGCGCGCGATAGCAACGTCGTTGTCCGGAACGTTATGCGTAATGGTGGAACCTGCCACAACATAAGCACCGCTGCCGATTTTGACCGGCGCGATGAGATTGGCGTTGCTCCCTATGAACACGTTGTCCCCAATTTCGGTCTTCGATTTATTATACCCGTCATAGTTGGCCGTAATCGCTCCGCAGCCAATATTCACATTGGCACCTACGATAGCATCGCCTACATAACTTAAGTGCGGTACTTTGCTATGTTCTCCGATAACCGTATTCTTAATCTCCACAAAATCCCCGACTTTCACGTGCCTGCCCAGCTTCGTACCCGGACGTAAATAAGCAAACGGACCGACGCTGCATTCCTCGCCGACTTCCGCTCCTTCCGCAACCGACTGCCGAATCGTTGAACCGTCGCCGACCTTAGTATCCGTAAGTTCGGCAGACGGACCGATCACGCAATCGGCCCCGATCGCAGTATTCCCGCGAAGTACGGTTCCAGGGTATAGAACCGTATCCTGACCGATCGTTACGTTCGCTTCGATATAAGTATTCTCGACGTCGATGAAGGTCACCCCGTTCAGTTGGTGCCCTGCATTAATGCGCCGGCGCATCAGACGCTCGGCTTCGCCAAGGGCGATGCGGTCGTTAACGCCGATTCCTTCGGTGGAATCCTCGCACAGATAGGCGGCGATACTTTCTCCGCGGCCATGCAAAATACCGATAACGTCCGTGACGTAATACTCTCCTTGAGCGTTATCGTTCGTTACTTCGCTAAGCGCCGAGAACAGCTTCCGATTATCGAAGCAATACGTTCCGGTATTGATCTCTCGGATAGCCGCTTCTTCCGGAGAGCAGTCCTTCTGCTCGACGATGCGCAGCACCCTGCCGTCCTCGCCCCGAATAATCCGGCCTAGTCCGGTTGGGTTCTCCGCATCCGCCGTCAAGATCGTGGCCGCCGCCCCTTGGGCGATATGGTGCTCGATCAACGCGTTAATCGTAGCGCCTGTCACGAGCGGCGTATCTCCGTAAGTCACGACCGTAATGCCTTCTTCTTGGCTTAGCAGCGCTTCGGCCTGCAGCACCGCATGTCCGGTTCCCAGTTGCTCCGCTTGCAGGACGTACTCCGCCCGATCCCCCAAAGCCGTCTTCACGGCTTCAGCGCCGTGACCTACCACGACGACGGATCTTTCGCAGGCGGCTTCCTTAACCGCGTCCAGCACGTGTTCCACCATCGGTTTTCCGCATACGGAATGCAGCACCTTATATAGTTTCGATTTCATGCGCTTGCCTTGTCCCGCCGCAAGCACAATCGCCATCTTTTTCATCGGGTAGTTAGCCCCTTTCATTGCTTTATAACAATCATTAAACTTCTCCAGAATCATAGCTTATTCTTGCGCAAATGAAAAGAGAGCCTGCAGGGGCCCTCTTTTCGAATTTTCATTATTATGCCCCTTCGACCATAACTTCTTCCTCTTGTGCGGCACGTTCGTATTCAGCAAGTACTGCAGCTTGAATCTTCTCGCGCGTTCCAGAAGAAATCGGATGAGCGATATCCCGAAATTCCCCGTCCGGAGTCCGTTTACTCGGCATAGCGACGAACATTCCATTGTTCCCATCAATAACGCGAATGTCGTGGACGACGAATTCGTTATCGATGGTTATTGAAGCAATGGCTTTCATGCGCCCCTCCGAATTGACGCGGCGGAGTCTAACGTCTGTAATTTGCACCTATGTTCACCACCTTTGTCCTATCAGAAAGACTTGGTGTAATATTCCACAAATCAGTGCAGATTCCTTCTTAAATATGGTAAAACAATTGCTAAATTTGAAATAATTTTTTAATTCCTGACAGTTTCGACAGATATCGCCGCAATCAATTCTATTTCGACAAAAACATCCTTCGGAAGCCTTGCCACTTCTACGGTCGAACGGGCTGGAGTGTGCTCTCCGAAGTACGATGCGTACACCAAATTGAACTCAGAAAACTGGTTCATATCCTTCAAAAAGACGGTCGTCTTGATCACGTCATGGAAGCCGGCTCCTTCAGCTGCCAAAACCGCTTTCAGATTGGTTAGCACTTGATGCGTTTGCTCTTGAATCGTGCCGACCACAAGCTCGCCGGCCGGCGTCAATGGAATCTGTCCGGATGTATACAGCAGATTGCCAGCGCGCACCGCTTGAGCATAGGGTCCAATGGCTGCAGGGGCTTCGGGCGTCGAAACGATTTTCAGCGACATAAGTGATTTCCTCCGATAGTCGGTCATTTTATTTGGTGAAAAAGTTACCTGGCTGCACTTTAATCTGGCGGGTCTTCAAATCGACTTCCGATAATCTCGCAAGCGAGACGTAATCATGCAGTAACCGTTCCTCGTTATCGATCTCGCCAGACTCGACGAACACGCCAACGCCGGCGACGACGGCACGGAATTCATAGAGCAAGTCGACCATTCCCTGAATCGTACCGCCCGCCTTCATGAAATCATCAATGATCAGAACCCGGGATTCTTCTTTTAACGCGCGACGGGCCAGCGACATCGTCTGTATCCGCTTAGTCGATCCGGAGACGTAATTGATGCTCACGGCGGAACCTTCGGTCACCTTATGGTCGCGACGAACGATAACGACCGGCAAATTCAAATATTGGGCGGTTGCATGAGCCAAAGGGATACCTTTGGTTTCGACGGTCATAATGACGTCGATATTCCGATCGGCGAACGCCGTGGCGAACATCCGTCCTACCTCTTGCATCATAGCCGGTTGCCCCAACAAATCCGTCATATATAAATATCCGCCCGGAAGCAAACGTTCAGGCAGCTCTAATTCGCGACATATCGAACCCATTTTCTCCAAAGCCTGATCTTTGCGGCACTTCGGTACGAATCTAACGCCGCCGGCTGCTCCGGCTAGCGTATTCAATTCCCCGATTCCCTCGTCCTCGAAAACCTCTTTAATAATCGCCAAATCCTCGCTAATAGACGACTTAGCTGACTGGTAACGCTCAGCGAATGCTGTTAGGGAAATTAACGTATGAGGACGGGCCAATAAGTATTGCGTCATTTCAACGAGCCTAGCGCTGCGTTTCAATTTTTTCAAGTTCCCCTCTCCCGTCCAAAATCCGAATATTTTAGGAGTATCATAACACTTTTATACGGTTTTGTTCAAGAAGAATGGCGGGGATCTGCCGTTCAGTTGCAATTATGTTAGCATTCTTACCACATATACCTCTTTGCAAAATCCCCTTAAGCCGTTATATACGCGCGCAACCTTGACTTCCTTGGATACAAGTCCGAACACGGTAGGCCCGCTGCCCGACATTAACACCCCATCGGCACCCGCCTTGATCATGCAATCCTTGATTTGCCTAACTTCAGGATAGCGATTAAGCGTGACGTTCTCCAGCACATTGCCCAGGGAGGCGCACATGTCCGGAAAAGATTGACGGGACAGGGCATTCAGCATATTCGGAATGGAAGGATGCTCCTTCACGTCGTTAACCCGAAACTTGCCGTATACGTCCGCGGTCGATACGTTGATCGGCGGCTTCGCCAAGATCACCCAGCATTGGGGAGGCGAAGGAATCGTCTGCAGCTTCTCGCCTCGACCGCGTGCAAGAGCCGTTCCCCCCCGTATACAGAACGGGACATCGGAACCCAGCTCCGCGCCTAGAACCTCCAGCTCGTCCGTCGACAGCTCAAGGTTCCATAACCGGTTCAATCCCCTTAGAGTTGCCGCGGCGTCGCTGCTGCCGCCCGCGAGTCCCGCCGCTACCGGGATCTGTTTGTCCAAATGTATATAGACGCCTCGCTTAACCCCGTAGCGTTCCTTAATCAGCTTCGCCGCTTGAAACGCGAGGTTCTTCTCGTCAAGGGGAATAAAGCCGACCTGGCTCGACAATAGGATCTGATCCCGCGGGAGCTCTTCCATCTCCAGCCGATCGGCCAAGTCGACCATCGTCATTATCATTTCGACTTCGTGAAAGCCGTCATCCCTCTTGCGCAATACGTCCAATATTAAATTTATTTTGGCAGGCGCCTTCTCGTAAATCTTCGACAAGTTTATCACCACTTCCCAAGTAAAACGACTTCGCCGTCTTCAAGACGGCGGTACACGTTTGTATCGAGCGATCAGATGAATACAAAGACATTGAATTTTATCCTTTCTGATCGTTTAAGTAAAGGGCTAAGCTTTTCGTTGACAGGACAATCGCTTAAGAAATTGAAACAAACGCACCTCTATTTCGCTCCGCGAGCGGTTTTCCGGAGAAATAAGGGCGCTGGGCACCGCTATTTCGAACCGCGAGCGGATTTCCGGAGAAATAAGGGCGCTGGGCACCTCTATTTCGATCCGCGAGTGGGTTTCCGGAGAAATAAGGGTGCTGGGCACCGCTATTTCGATCCGCGAGTGGGTTTCTGGAGAAATAAGGGCGCTGGGCACCTCTATTTCACTCCGCGAGCGGGTTTCCGGAGAAATAAGGGTGCTGAGCACCTCTATTTCGCTCGTTCTTCAGGTCGGAAGAAAAGAGATTTCCCCGTTTCCGTAATTGACGTTTTCCTATGCATTTATCCATGCAAAAACCTTTACATATTATAACAAACAGCGCCTCTAAATGCGAAAAAGGAGGACAAACTCCCCCTTAATCGGGAATTCGCCTCCCGGCATGTCGCCATTGCCTGAAATTATTGCTGGGATTTCGATGCCGCCTGCTCCGCGATCTGAATCGCCCGTTTCACCATGTTCCCAGCATCCTTGGTCGTAATTCCGCCCCAGCCCTCTTGTTGGACTTTCCCGTAAAACCCGAGGTCCTTAGCTAGTTCCGTCTTCAATTGCTCGGACATCACGCTTCTTCTTCGACTCATCCCGTCGCCTCCTCGTCAAGGTTAAGACCCTTAATAGGATGCCTATTTAGAAGCTTATACATGCAAAACGGACAGCACGGCGCTTCTTCCCAAGCGCGATGCTGCCCGTACAATTAACCGTGTCAGTGCGATAAATAATTGATGCGAACCTGGCCATCGTCATTGCACAGCATAACTTCCACGGATTCAGTCAAAATATCGGCGTAACTGTACGAAACCCGCTTAAACGCGTGCTGTTCCTGATCCAGTTTAACAATGAAAACTGATGGGTAGATTTCTTCCAATACCCCCGTGCGTTCGATGGTTTTGCGTCGTCCACCGTTGGCGCGGAGCATGATTTTGGAGCCGACGTGCGGTTCCAGGCTTCGTTTGATCTCTAGAAGAGCGTTTTTAGCCATGATCCACTACCACCTCTTTCCCTGTAAATTATATCTAAAAACAGGGGAGGTGTCAAATGAGCAGAATATTATATCAACAGTGCTGATTTCATGTCAACGGTCATTTTCCTTGTAGATCCTGGGTTTTCCCAAAGATTCCATTCATTTCGTCACACAATGTTCACATTTTGTTCCGAATTCGCTTCTTTTAAATTCGGGACTCCGATCCGATATCGTCCCATGGTCTCAATTCCCCCGACGCCTTGCCTTCCGCTGATCGTATGGGCGATAACGTCGGTGATGTTGATCGTATCCCGGAACGGAGTGAACGCGGCGCGTACGGCTACGTAGACGGGATCCAGCGCATGAATCATAATTCGCCCCGGAGAGCTTGCGAAATTGGCCCCTGCTTGTAATAGGGCTTCGAAGTGGGACTGACAGGCGCCGGCAACGACGACGAGCGAATCGCGATTGCGTTCATAGTCCCTCGCGACATTGACCGCTTGAACGAAGTTCAACGAATTTTTGTAACTACTGAGCTGCTGCAGATCCTCGCGCTGCTTGAGCACCCCGTCATGGCCGGTAATGACGACAATGTCCGGATGAAATTGCGGGAGCATCCGAAGCAACATTTGCGGCATTTGCGACTCGTGACAGTGCACGCCTTCCGCGGGAACCCTTAATTGGCCATACACCTGCATGCTCTTCTTCAGATAGTTGGCGTCTCCGTCTAGATGCAGAACCCTGCCCGGCATCTCGAAGAAGGGTTGCCGCCGATCGTCTAGAGCCGTCGTGAAGCCCGCACGCACGGCTTGCTTGTTCCGTTCCTCGTTCATTCGGCGCAGAGATTCATTCGCCTGTATGCGCGCCTGGCGCGTCCCTCCGAGCTCGTCCGGATTGCGTACCGTTTGAAGATCTTCGATAGGGGAGTCGGCAAGCAAGCGGTAGTCCATCCCCCTGAGCACAGCTTGATCTGCGGCGAATGCCGCAACTCGGAACAATACATCCCCACCATAGGATTTGCGAACGACTAGATCCCCCTGCTTCATGGGCAAATCACCTCTTCGTCTATCCTATGGAGCGAATAGGCTTCGGGTGCGCGTCCGGAGTCGGCTTTTGATCTCAAAGCAGCCAAGCAAAAACACACGCGATTTTATGCTTTCCGAAATGCTCGAAGAGACCGTCTAGGCAACGGCCCTTCGAATTTATTAGAGCATACCGCTTCGGGTCAACGCCTCGCATACGGTTGCGAATTCTTGCAACGACAACGTCTCCGCGCGGCGCTCCGGTTGTATGCCGTTAGCCAGCAACATTTCCGACAGCTCTGCTTTGCGTTCTTTCCCCGATAACGAGGACAAGTTATTCGCAAGCGTCTTACGCCGCTGGGAAAACGCGGTCTGAACGACATGGAAAAACTTCGCTTCATCGGGAACGCTGACGGCCAGCTCCTGACGTCGTTTCAGCTTGATGACCGCCGATTCCACATTAGGGGCGGGGATAAACGCTTTGCCGGGCACGATGCAGACGAGCTCGGGCTCGCAGTAGTATTGCACGGCGATGCTCAGGCTTCCGAATTCTTTGCCCCCCGGCTTAGCCGCCATTCTCTCCGCGACTTCCTTCTGCACCATAACGACGATGTTCTCCAGAGGCAACCGTTCTTCCAGCAACTTCATAATGATCGGCGTCGTTACGTAATACGGAAGATTCGCTACTACGCTCACGCCGGCTAAGCCTGAGAATTGCTCCTCCCAGAGCTTCCGCAGATCGGTCTTAAGAATATCACTGTGAACGATGTTTACGTTCGCGTAGGGGGACATAACGTCTTCCAGGATCGGGATGAGACGCCTATCGATTTCCACCGACGCGACTTTGCCCGCCGCCTTGGCGAGTCTTTCCGTAAGTGATCCTATCCCGGGGCCAACTTCAAGCGCTCCGCGGGTCTCGTCCAAGCCCGCAGCGGCAATGATCTGATCCAACACGTCCGCGTTGATCAGGAAGTTCTGCCCTAGGCTCTTCTTGAAAGTAAAGCCGTGCTTGCGAATGATATCGCGGGTACGGCTGGATGTCGCGATTTCTTTTAACATGTCCTTGGAAGACGTTGCCGCAGACGAGCCCGACTTAGCTTCCGCTCCCTCCGGCTTTTGAGAATATTGATAAGGCTTCGTATGGGGACCATACTTTTTGCCGCCGTTATTTGCTCCGCCATTCTTTGGGCCGCTTTTTGTTCCGCCGCTCTTCCCTCCGGAACTTTTTACGCCCCCGTTTTTATCCATCGTTTTTTTCATATTCGGCTATAACCCTTCCCGCTCCAGTTGTTCCAATGCGGTTAGAAACTCGACTCGCGTAATTCGGAACATGAGACACCTTTTGTAAAATTGCTTGCCGTTCGCGTACCCGATCCCTAACAGCTCTCCCATTCGCTCTCTGCGGCGCGCAGACGAGGCGTGCACGATGAGCCCCGTATCGAGCAGATCGCTCCACTCGATCTCTCCAAGCTCCCCAGAATCGCCTTCAGGGCTTCGGACGCCTTCCAGCGCTCTGCGAATCGCCTCGTCGGAAGCATGCTCGACTCCGATTCCTCGCCGGCCTCTCGCTTCGTCCTTCGTCAGGAAGGCATGCTTGCAGCCCGGCACCCTTTCGGTCACGATCTTGCGAATGCGTTCTCCCGGAGCATCCGGATCCGTTAGAACGATAACCCCTCTGCGGGACTGTGCAAGCTCGATGCGCTTCAGCACGTCTTCCCCGATCGCGGAACCGCCCGTCTCGATCGTGTCCGCGCCTACGGCTCTCTGGACGGCCGTCGTGTCGTCCTTCCCTTCAACGACAATCATTTCTCGAATCATAACATTTCATTCCGCCTTTACAAAGCTATTCCTACAAGCGTATACGAGATTCCCGGCGACGGCAAGTCATCATGCGGATTCGTAGCAAACCGCTATAAAACAAAAATCGGGAGAAAGCCTCGCGGCTTCTTCCCGATTCACGACTTGCTATTGTTACGCGTAGGCCACTCATTCTCGTAACGATTAATCCGCGGAAGGTTTGACCGGACCGATCACGTATACCTTGTATCCGCGTTTCATGCCGAACTTGTTCGCTCGCGATTCGCTCTCGTAATAAACGTCGATCTTCTTCCCTTTGACCGCGCCGCCCGTATCTTCGGCTCTTCTGAATCCAATGCCTTCGATATAGACCCACCAACCGATAGGGATGACCTTAGGGTCGACGGCAATCGTACGCCCTTCTCGAACGACGGCACCGGAAGATGTGACTCCGTAACCGTGATCGCCCTCCGATTTACCGGTAGAGGCAAATCCGGCCGAATAGGCGGTCAGCGTTACATTGTTAAGCAGCCGCTTAACTTTTACGCTTTGGCCGTTTAACTTAACGACTCTCGCTTCGGCGGAAGTCGGCGGACCGCTATAAGAGAGAGTCGCCACCTCGGGCTTCTTCTTCGTGCCGATAGCGACGATTTTCTGAACGGCTGGTTGGGCAACGGTTTTCTCGATCATTTCCTGACTGACGAGCTTACCATCCTCGTAAACTTTCTCCGTCTTGAAGACGACGAGCCCTTTTTTCCCCGCATTAACAACCTTCAGCTTGCCTTCTTCCAGCTCTTCGTTCTTTTTCTGTACGACCTTAAAGTCGATTGGGTACTTGGTCTCTACGACTTCTTTACGAACCCTAACTACCGATACGGTCATCCCCTCTTTCAAGGGACTGCCCAGGGCCGGCGTAATCCGGTCCTCGTCGGACAGTTTAATCGCTAACGAACTTATGACTCCCCCAACCGTATCTTCGGTCGTGTAGGTAACTTTCTGATTTCCGTCCGCTCTGACCGTCACTCCTACAGCCCGATCGATAACGAGCTGGCCGCCCTCTTCAAGAGAATCGGTAAGCGATAGGGAAAGGCGATCATGCGGGCCAACGTGAATACCCTGTTCTTCGATAAAACCGAGTACGTTAGGAGACTGGGTTTCGAACATTTTAGATATTCCGTTGTCGATGAACGTAATGTTCTTAGTGGCTGCTTTCTGCAACAACGACATGAACATGATGGTGATGGCAAAAACGAGAATTGCGCCTAGTAGGGCTGCGCGCAAATGCTCATGCTTCCATCGCAGTGCGAAAAGCTTGCCGGTCGGTCGTGGAACATGGGTTTCCTCAGTAGGAATAACGCCCATATCTCGCTCCTCCTTCATAGCCCCGCCGTCGACTGTGATGCATGATACTTGTCTGACGCGACTAATCCAAAATGGTTATCGACGCTCGCCGATCCGTCCGTTACTGCGAAATTCCGGACGTTTGTTAAAGCGCCGCCTTATCCAGTAATGCACGCTCCAAAGCTTGGTACAAGCTTTTACAATTCTTTTTTTCAACACAAAAAGCCATCGAGACAGAGGACCTGTTCGTGGCTTCCGCATGTAGAAGAGTTAAAAGAATTGTCGCGGCACGAGGTTGACCTCTCTCTATCACGCTTGCGGGGTTAGCTGTCGGGTTCGGGCGAAAGAGAGTTGCCCTATTTGCTCCTTGGCATGACGAGTTACTCAGATAGAGTCGCGTCTCTGCCACTTGCAAAATTCACCCCAAGATTGCTCGGACCGCTGCGGACGTTTAATTGCCTAAACGCCGTTGCGTTGGGTCCCCCACTCTCCCGTTCGGGAGATTAAGCGCACTGGAAAAGGAATGTCATATTCGAACTTCTGTTGATGATAATAACCTCTAGTCGCCAAAGGTGTAAAGATGATGCAACGGACGAATTTGCTCGTTTTCACGGAAAAACGACCGGATCTATTCGATTATCCCAAGCAAAAGCCAGTTTTTTCTTCAAACCGAGCCGTTTTTCTTCCAAATCTTCCGTTTATCTCGTTATGCCCAAACAGCGGCGCCCATTTTCACTGGTAATATGTGCCATCTCATCCACTGAAATCCCTTTAATCTCCGCCGCGGTCTCCGCGACGAGACGAACGTAAGCCGACTCGTTCCGCTTCCCTCGGTGAGGGTGCGGAGCTAAATAAGGAGCATCCGTTTCGAGCAATAATCGATCGAGCGGAACACGTTCCAACACCTCTTTCGGCACTCTCGCGTTCTTAAAAGTAACCGGACCTCCGAATGAAATATAGAAGTTCATATCGAGGCATTTTCGGGCCGTTTCCCAGCTTCCGGAGAAGCAGTGCATAATTCCGCCGACTTCTTCCGCTTTCTCTTCTTTAAGTAATCTAACGATATCTTCGTGAGCATCGCGATTGTGGATGACGATCGGTTTGTTCAGACGTTTAGCCAACCGAATTTGCTCCCGGAATACGGTATGTTGGATTTCTTTCGGGGACGTATCCCAATAGTAATCAAGCCCGATCTCGCCGATGGCCACGACTTTTGGGTGGCTGCACAGCCGTTCGATCCAGGCCAAATCCTCCTCCAACTTCATATCTATAGCATCTGTCGGATGCCACCCTACGACCGCGTAGATAAAGGGATATTTCTCGGCTAACGCCATAGTCGTGGGAATCGTTTCCCGATTAAAACCGATGTTCACGATCGTATCTATCCCTGCCTCAAGGGCGCGGGCGATGACCTCTTCGCGATCGTTGTCGAACTTGGGAGAATCTAGGTGGGCATGGGTGTCGATAAGCATGTCGGAATTTGTCCCCCTTCTATAAATGTAGCTTCATCCAACCTTCTCGGTGCTGAAAACCTGACTTTTTGAACGTTCATTTGAAGATGTAATTCAAAAAATCGGCTTTTGATCACGAAGTTCCTTCTATTATATAGACAGTTTTTTGCGCGTCTCCGGACTTAACTTATGAGCGTGCGGGAGCACCTTCTCCAAGGGAAAGTAAATGTAGTATTTCCCGCGATGAAGACCGGCAATTGACTGAATAATATCCGACTTTACCGAGATCTCCGTTAATTGCTCTTGCTCGTCGAGCAGAAGAATCGGAGGCTTTTCTTTGCCGTCGGGCAATGCGCCCGGTTTATAGACGTCGTACGGCGAATCCATCGGAGTATCGACTTCCATATGATAGTCCGGATGAAGACCGATCCGCTCCCATTCTTGTCGAACTTCCTCGAGCCATAGCTTGTCCTCTTGCTCCAGCGGCGCGTACTTATACAACTGACGATTCAAGAACCGTCGGCACAGATCCGACAAGAGCTCGTCCTTCTCCTCCGTCCACTGGCCGAACGTCGTCTGCACCAATGCTTCGTCCAACTTCAAATATTGGCGCAGCGTGATCGTACCTTCCAGTAGCTCCCGAATCGGCGGAAGCATGAACGCGAATTCGTATTCCTCTTTATGAAGCTCGCCGGCTCTGCGGAAGATTTGCCTCAGCACAATTTCCGAACTCCGCGTCACCGGGTGAAAATAAACTTGCCAGTACATCTGGTATCGGGACATCAAGTAGTCTTCGACCGCGTGCATTCCGCTTTCTTTCACCACGATCTTTCCTTTATAAGGACGCAACACCCGAAGAATCCGATCCAAGTCGAACGTTCCGTAGTTCACTCCCGTAAAAAATGCATCCCGCAGCAAATAATCCATTCGATCCGCATCGAGTTGGCTGGATACTAAGCTAACGACGATCGGTTTCTCGTACTTCTTACGAATGACGGAAGCTACCTTAGCGGGAAATTGCGGATCCACCTCGCGCAGAACCCGGTTCACGCCGGTGTCTCCCAATATCACTTCGCAAGTAAATTCTTCATGGTCGGTACGAAAGATTTGTTCCAGCGAATGCGAAAAAGGTCCATGTCCGACATCGTGCAACAAGGAAGCGCAAAGACTGAGTAATTTTTCCTCTTGCGGCCAATCGTCGTATCCATTACGCTCAAATTGAGAAATAATTTTCCTTGTTATTTCATAAACGCCCAAGGAATGGGAAAACCTGCTGTGCTCCGCTCCATGGAAAGTAAGATAGGAGGTGCCTAATTGGCGTATTCTTCTGAGTCGCTGGAACTCGGGTGTATTAATGAGTTTCCAGATGGTCAGATCCTGCACGTAAATAGAATGATGAACAGGATCCTTGAAAACCTTCTCTTCTTGCAATTTCGCGAGCATGGACATCACCTCTTTTTTGTCACTTTTCGACAAACAACTGCTTTACTTATCGTTTTATGTCGAACGATGTCGAATAACGTTTTCCTTAAACATTCTTTAGTAGACAATGCCCTTTGTTCTCGAAATTGCCTTATTTGAAAGGATTCTCAGCAACTTTTCAGCAGAAATGCGACTTCTTCCCTAGCAATACAGGTTGACTTTTTTGGGAAAGGTTGGTACGATAGAGATCGGAAAAAAGAGAACTTTGTCGAATGCTGGCGAACACGGACATGCTCAGCAATTGATGGTCCGTTTGTTATTATTTTAACCTTTTGAGAGGGGTATTACCAAATGATGAAATCTACTGGTATCGTACGGAAAGTCGATGAGTTGGGCCGGGTGGTTATTCCAATCGAATTGCGCCGCACGTTAGGCATCGGAGAGAAAGATGCTCTTGAGATTTATGTGGACGGAGAGCGCATCATGTTGAAGAAATACGAGCCTGCTTGTATCTTCTGCGGTAATGCGGAGAACGTTACATATTTCAAAGGCAAAATTGTTTGCAGAGAATGTTTGAAGGATTTACCTTCACCTGTGACAAATTAAAGAAAATAGTTTATAATGAAAATTGTATTCTAATAATTGTTAATTCCAACCTTTTTATACTCCTTGCACCCCTCCCGATATCGATCTCGGGAGGCTTTTTTTTGTCTCGGTATCCGACAGGTTCTATTGTTCGTTTGTCTCTAGCAAGGCTTGATAGACATCGCGTCTGGATAACCCTCGATCCGTGGCCGCAAGCTTCATGGCTTCCTTGCGATTCGATTGCAGGGATTCGTAGTGAGCCACATGCTGCGCCAGCGTTAATGATGACCACCATTGACCGCCATTCGCATCTCCGGAAGCTCCTGTCCCTGTCCCTGTCCCTGTCCCCGCCGTCGAACTCGTACCTTCTATAATAATGCAACATTCCCCGAGCGGAGGAATCTGCTCGAGATGCTCGAGGCATGCGGCAACCGTTCCCCGGATCGCTTCCTCGTGGCGCTTGGTCAACTCTCGAACGATCGCCGCTTTACGCCCGCTCCAACGTTCCGCAATGACGAGCAACGATTTCTTCACCCTATGAGGGGATTCGTAGAAGATTAAAGTTCCGCTCTCTCCCTCCAGACCATCGAGGAGCTTGTTTAAGCCCTTGCGCTCACGCGGCGGGAAACCTACGAACAAGAACCTGTCGGTCGGCAGACCGGAGATGACGAGCGCGGACAGCGCCGCATTAGCTCCCGGAATCGGAACGACCGGTATGCCTGCCCCCACCGCATCCCTGACAAGCTCGGCTCCCGGGTCGGAGATAGCGGGAATTCCAGCATCGCTAACCAGGGCAATATGTTGACCCTCCATCAGCAATCGGATAAGCTCGGGTCCGCTGGCTTCCCGATTGTGCTCATGATAACTAACGAGCCTATTCTGAATATCGAAGTGAGTAAGCAGCTTCCGCGTTTGACGGGTATCTTCCGCCGCGATCAGTTGAACTTCCTTCAGCGTTCGGATAGCGCGGAACGTAATATCCTCCAAATTACCGATCGGCGTAGCGACCAAATACAAGGTTCCGGGAGTTTCCCGAACGGCAAAGCTTCGCTGGACGGAAGCCTGCTCGGTGCCCGGAATCATTTCACGATCCTCTCTAATCATCCTCAGCCTCCTTCCTAACTTCGTTTGTTTTGGTTATCGGGGCTCGTCCGTTCTGCCGCTTGAAATCGGGCAGCTCGGCGGCTTGTCCGTAGAATACCGCAAGTAGCTCCGGGGTATACTCTCCGTCTTCCTCGTAGACGACCAAAGGCGGCAATAACCGTACTTCCGGTTTGCCGTCTCGCGTTCCTTCTATTAAGATCATGTTCGCTTCCGCCTCCTTGCGAGGATGAACGAACCGGATTCTCTTCGGCTCCAGCCGATACCGTCGCATAAGGTCGATGATGTCGACCATTCTGCTCGGACGATGTACCATCGAGACTCGCCCGCCGATGCGAACCGACCTTGCGCAAGCCGCAATAACATCCTCCAGCTTACAACCGATCTCATGCCTGGCCATTGCTTGGTGATGGTTTTCCTTGTAATCGCCGCTCGAAAGCGGAAGATACGGCGGATTGACCGTGACGGCATCATACAGCTCGCCATCCGGCCTCCATTCGCGCAAGTCGCCCTCTATGATCTTGATTTTATCGGTTAACCCGTTTAGTCGAACGCTCCGATTCGCCATGTCCGCCAACCTGGGTTGAATCTCAATCCCGTCGACGGTTGCGTTCGTTCTTGTCGTCAGCAACATCGGGATGACTCCGTTTCCCGTGCACAGATCTAGAATGCGGCCCCTCGGCGGCACTCCGGCGAATCTCGCGAGCAACACGGCGTCCAAGGAAAAACTGAACACCTCCGAGCTTTGAATGATTCGTAGATTATGGGTAAGAAGATCGTCCAACCGCTCTCCGGGTTGTAAGGACGGTTCCACTTCTCTTATCGGATTCGAGTCCATTGAATAAAGCACCTTTCAGCCAAGTCATATTTAAAAATGGTTCACGCCCCTTAGCTTACTTGATTCCTCGGCCTATCGCAATGTTCATCGTTTTTTTAAGAGACATAAACGCGTTCGACGCGACTCCCGATTCGGCTAACGATTTCATTAGTTACCGTTCCGCACTGTTTGGCGATCAGACCCGCCGTTATGGTTTCCGTTCCGTCCTGTCCGATAATCGTGACCGTATCTCCTTGCCGTACCTCTTCGATCGAAGTCACGTCTACCATAAACTGATCCATGCAGATGCTTCCCGTCATGTTTGCCCGCTGTCCGCGAATCAGAACATAACCGCCATTATCCGCTAAGTTCTTCGGGATGCCATCGGCATAACCGATCGAAACGGTCGCAATCCGAACGTCTTGCGAAGGAATGAATTTGTGTCCGTATCCTACCGGATGATGCGCGGGCACATCGGACACCTGCGATACCGTGGCTCTAAGGGAGAGAACGGGCTGCAGCTTTGCTTGCGTGACCACTCGATCTTCTTCATTACTCAGCAAGCCGTACAATGCGATTCCCGGACGAGCCAGATCGAATGCGATATCCGGATAATTTAGAATGCCGTAGCTGCTTTGGATATGGACATTCCCCGGGTTCAAGCCTTCGGACCGAATTCGATCGATCACCGCATTAAATTGAGCGAGCTGCATCGTCGTAAACGCGACTTTCTCCCGATCCAGGCTGTCCGATACGGACAAGTGGCTGTAAGTTCCATTAACCCGCAAATGGATTGGATTGAAACAAGAGAGAATTTCATCCGTGTTCCGGTGCGATTCCCCTAAGCGATGCATGCCGGTGTCGATCTTCACGTGAACCTTAATCTTGCGTCCGCGTTCGTCTAATGCTCGTCCATAATCCGCGCTAACGATCGTTTGAGTCAGCTGGTAGCTGAAAAGGTCATCCGCGCGATCGGGTGAAGTGTAACCTAAGATGAGAATTTCGCCTTGTACGCCATGCCTGCGCAATTCGATCGCTTCCTCGATCGAGGCGACGGCGAAATGGATGACCCCGATTTCGTTCAGAAACTTTGCAACCTCAATGCCGCCATGACCGTAAGCATTGGCTTTGACGACCGCCATAACGGAGCAACGAGAGGGCAATGCTCGCATTAATTCGAATAAGTTGTGTTTCAAATGGGCTAAATTGATCTCCGCCCAAGCCCGATTCGAGGTTCTCATCTTCTCATCATCTCATCCCATCGTCAGAATGAATCATCCGTTTATTTCCCTTGCCATAGCAAGTTGAATCAACCGGTGCATTAGTTTCGAATAAGAAAGATCGCTATAGCCCATCATGTTCGGATATCGGCTTGCGGCCGTGAACCCGGGCATCGTATTCACTTCGTTAAATACGATACGCCCATGATCGGCAAGGAACATGTCCACCCTTGCAAGGCCTGTACAACCTAACGTTCTATAGATCAACCGCGCGGTTTCCTTTACCTTGGCGGCCATATCCGCGTCTATCCTCGCCGGCAGATGGATCTTCGCGGATTGCAGCGAATACTTCTCTCCGTAATCGAAAAATTCGCCCGATAACTCGATCTCGTCCACTTCGGCGATGAACGGTTGCGAATTTCCGAGTACCGCGCATCCCACTTCGAACCCCGCTACGTTCTGTTCTACGATCACCTTGTCATCGTAGGAGAATGCGATTTGAATCCCTTCGATGAGCTCCGTTCTGTCGCGGGCTTTCGTTATGCCGAATGAAGAACCGGACTTCGCCGGTTTGACGAATAAAGGAAAGCTAAGCTTCTCGGCGGCGTTGACTGCCGTTTCCAGGTCGTCGCCCGCGTACAGCGTCACCGAAGGGGCTGTCTCCACTCCCGCGGCTCTTACGAGCTGGCTAGCGATCCCCTTGTCCATGCAGATCGCGGATGACAACGTGTCGCATCCGACATAAGGAATACCCGAAAGCTCCAACAGGCCCTGCACGGTTCCATCCTCTCCGTTTTTGCCGTGAAGGACGGGGAATACGACATCAACGGGAAGGATACGAAACTCCGTTCCTCTCAGCTCAATGATTCCTTTACTTCCCTGGCTAGGGGAAATAAATGCGGGTGTGCAGCTAGAGTGGGTATGCCAGTTATCATTGCGTATATCTGCAGATCCGCCCTGGTAGTGAAGCCATTCACCTTCTCTTGTTATGCCGATCTGAATAATTCGATAGACGGAGCGATCCAGATGATCGATGACGGATGCGGCCGATTGTAAAGACACTCCGTACTCCGTCGAACAGCCGCCGAACAGTACCGCGATATTTTTCATATGCATAAGTCATTTCTCCTGTTCCATATTAAGAGGATGGAATTGATTATAAGGAACAGAACTAAAATAATTACAAATAATTCGTTAACAGTTCTTAAGATGTTATGAACTATTGTTTAAGCAAAATTTTAAACGTTCTGAAAAGCGGACAAAAAAAAGCAACGAACCCTCGAGAGGCCGTTGCTTCTATCCGACTACACTTAACTTATTTACTTAAGAAAGATAAACAGAACAAGCAATCGCCTTCCATTCGCAGATGACCGTAGTATACGTTGCAAATGTGAAAGCCTTCGTGATACAGACGGGCTAAGTTATCGTATCCCTCGCCTACAGCCATCGCTAAAGGCGGTTCTCCCTTGATGGCAGCCGGTTCTTCCGCCACTTCCTGGGTTACGGCTACGGGTTCAGTTTCCCGCTTGAGCACTTTTCTTAACTGCTGATTTTCGATTCTAAGCCGCTGATTTTCTTCCAGCAGCTCTTTAATCTTCAGCTTGAGATCCCCGAAGTCGGCATGTACGTTTCCTAAATGCGATTCGAGCTCTTCTACGCGGAGGAAAATGTCTTTCATGAACAACGATCCACCTCAAGGCACGATTATGTCGATTAATAGTGCGACTGTTTGCCAGCGATGCTAATCGCGCACAGTCGTCATAAGTGTGACTGCTTACTAGCAAAACCCATGCGCACAGTCGTCACAAGTCATTTCAAGACGACATCGTCAAATGGCAACTCTTTCACCTTACCCAGGTCGAACAACTGAACGTGTACGCTGCGACTGCCGATATTGATTCCCACGACTTTGCCTTCGCCCATGGAAGTGACAACCGCTCTGCCTACTGCCGGCAATTCTTCTTTGGCGCTCTCGTAATTGTCATGCTCGTATTTCAAACAACACATTAAGCGGCCGCACAAGCCTGAGATCTTCGTTGGATTAAGCGATAAGTTCTGGTCCTTCGCCATCTTGATGGAGACCGGTTCGAAATCGCCTAACCATGAAGAGCAACAGAGCACTCGCCCGCACGGACCAATTCCGCCGAGCATCTTGGCTTCATCGCGCACGCCGATCTGCCGCAACTCGATGCGGGTCCGGAATACGCCGGCCAAATCCTTGACCAGTTCCCGGAAATCAACGCGGCCTTCAGCCGTAAAATAGAAGATGATCTTATTCCGGTCAAACGTGTATTCCACGTCCACGAGCTTCATCTTAAGCGCGTGATCCTTGATTTTTTGCAGTCCAACGGTAAATGCGTTCTTAGCTGCTCCGCGGTTTTCCTCGACCGCCTTCGCGTCGGGATCGCCGGCTACTCGAATGACTTTCTTCAAAGGAAGAACGACATCCGCTTCTCCTACCGTCTTCGGGCCGACGACGACTTTGCCGTATTCTACGCCACGCGCCGTTTCCACGATGACATGCTGATCTTTGGACACCGGATGCTCGGCGGGATCGAAATAATAGATTTTGCCCGCTTTCTTGAAGCGGACTCCCACCACATCGTACAAATCTATCCCTCCCGCACGTTCACCAGAAATTGCTCCAGCGCTAATTGCGGCGCTACGTGAGCCTTTATTCGTCTTGCCGCCGTCAGAGCGGATTCCATTACGGTAACCCAAGATTGGATCGAACGACTCCAAGCCATCTTCGAAATCCATTCCTCTTGGTCCGGAAATACCATCTTATCCTGGCGGTCGGTCATTGCGTAAATCATATCTCTATACCACAAAGCTAACAGCTGTAGCAATATTTCAACGTGTTCGGAGAGATCCGTTTTAAAAACCTGCTGCTGCGCTTGAAGCAGACTCGCAGTGAACCGGGTTGGATTCTCCTTGCCTAATTGTATCACTACGTTTCGGATATCTGCAAACCAATTCTCTTCTACCAATTTTCTACTGGCATTTAACCCGGATGCCAGATTCACCGCCGCGCGTGCCAGAAGCTTAGATTTACCCTCCGCAACGAGAGCGTTTTCCAATGCTTCCCGATCTCCCGGCACGAAAGCAACCAGTTGCGCCCGCGATAAAATAGTGGGAAGCACCGATTGGGCGCTTGGCGTTAACAGGATGGCGACGACGGGAGAGGGCGGTTCCTCCAAAAACTTCAACAAGCTGTTTCCCGCCTGAACGGTCATCGTTTCGGCGCCTTCGATAATATACACCTTATAACCCGCACCGACGCTGCGATAGGAAAGCTCCCGCTGCAGCGTTCGAATTTGTTCGATCTTAACCGTTGCCCCGTCCGGACTAATGACGTGAAGATCCGGATGGTTGCCATGCAATACTTTGCGGCAAGCCAGACATTCACCGCAAGCGTCGTTGCCGCCTTTCTCGCAGAACAGGGCTTGGGCAAACGCGTTCGCCATCTCCATCCGGCCGGAACCCGGAGGTCCCGCGAACAGATAGGCATGGGCGACTCTATGGGAGGCTAGCGCATTCTGTAGCAAGGCTTTCGCCCGATCCTGTCCCGATATGTGGTGAAAACCCATGATGCGAACTCCTTACCCTATGACCTACCCGCAATCGCAAAGAGGCGGGTCAAAATCAAAATAAAATATTAATCAAAATGCCGCGAATTTCGCCGACCTTGTGAAGGAGGTCGATTCTGCCTTCCTCGCTTTGCAGCAGCTCTTCTCCCATCGCCACGAGCATCGCGTCGACCTCTTCCAGCAATTTATATCTTTTGCCGCGACCTCTACGGTCCCAGCCTTTCGTTTCCTTCAATGCAATGCCGCGGCGGACGGTGTCCTCCAAGAAGGCTTTGACCATCTGCCGATACAGCACCAGTTCCCGAACGGTCATGGAACGGGTTAACCGATCGCCCTGCAGCCGGATGTCTTCGAGCTTCCGCTGAAGCTCCTCGTGCGTCCTCTGCTCCTCCTGCTGCTGCATCATATCGCCGAAGTTCTGAGTCTGCGTCGGTCTCGCCATCATCTCTCCGCGCTGCACCGCCTTGTTGACGGGATAGTAGCCTGACTGGATCTTCATCTTAACTCACCGCCCGGCTTCATTAGAAGTGTTCAAACCGCTCGACCGGAAGCACGAACACGGCGGCTCCGCCCACCTGTACTTCGACCGGGAAAGGGATATAAGAATCCGCCGCTCCGCTTACGGGAGATACCGGCGTGACAAGCTGGTCGCGTACTTTGCAGTTGGCTCGAATGACGTCAAGGGCGCTTTGAATCCGGTCGTCCTCGATTCCGATCAGGAAGGTCGTATTGCCCGCCCGCAGGAATCCTCCGGTACTCGCCAGCTTGGTCGCCCGGAACCCTTCCTTAATTAACGCATTCGACAGCCGGTTGCTATCCTTATCTTGAATTACGGCAATCAGTAATTTCATCGTTCAGGCCTCCTCTAATTTCTTGAATAGGGGTCTGCAGCTTTATATCGCTAACTTTTGCTTCTTACCTTATAAATTGGACACTCGTACGCTAAAATCCTCTTTTTGCTTATTGTCCGCTTAACGATCCGCTTACGTGCTCCCACGCTTGATCGGCGATTTCTTCCGGATTGCCCGAAGCATCCAGCATTCGAATTCTGTCGGGAAACCTTTTCATGACCTCTAGATACCCTTCCCTTACCTTCATATGGAAGGATAGGCTTTCCAGATCGAGTCGGTTCACCTCTCTATGGGCATTGGCTTCAATACGAGACAAGCCCAACTCCGGATCAAGATCAAGATACAGCGTCAGGTGCGGCATACAATCTTCAGTCGCAAATCGATTGATCTCCCATACCTTATCGATCCCGAGTCCTCGCGCATATCCTTGATAAGCAAGACTGCTGTCTACGAAACGATCGCAGATTATAATGTCGCCCTTGCTTAAAGCCGGCATTACGATTTCGACGAGATGCTGCCGACGAGCCGCCGCGTATAACAAGGCTTCGGTCTTGGCTTCCATTTTCGTATTCTTCGTATCCAGAATGACCTTGCGGATCGATTCCGCGATCGGAACGCCTCCGGGTTCCCGAGTACTGCGGGTTCTTCGTTTCGTTTCCTTATATATTCTTTCCGACAATCTGGAGATAAGCGTCGTCTTGCCCGCTCCTTCTCCGCCTTCTATCGTAATAAACAGTCCGCCCGACACCTGGCTTTCCCCTTTCAAACATAACGCTACCTCCGGGCTGCTCGTTCCGCGAGGCGAATACCCCCGTATACGATTCCCGTGAGTACGCTTATTACCATCATATCAAAGCAGACATTAAACATAAACAAATGCTTGCCTAGATCGGCTTCTCCATCGCCAATAAGAGGCACAACGCAAGAGAAAATACCCGCCAACGCAACGATCGCCAAAGTCTCGGCAACCAGTCGCAGCCTCCTTGAGCGGTTTAACCGCCATACTACGCCTAACACGACATAATATGCCAGAAATAGGCTTATGTACGCAAGGGAATTACGCGGCATATATTCGTGCTTCCACTGGCTCCATCCGCTGAATCGATAAGTAATCGCACCCGGAGGTTTACCCGCCGATTGATCATAATTACCCAGGTAATAAGGCCGGATAAACATCGCGTTGTCCGCCGCTCTATCCAGCTTCTGCATGAATCTTGAAGGGTGGCGCAAATAATACAGAGCAATGTCCTTATGACTCAGTTTCTCCAGTACTTCCTGTCTCAAGACGGGGTCTTTCTGCGGGATGGCCGTATCCTTCTGAAAATAATTCGTTCCTGCCAGTACGGCGTATTTCTCCGGAATCCCAAGCTCCTCCATATCCTTTGCCACATGCGGCGAGTCCTTCAACACTCCGTAAAAAATCGATTGATACAAATTCGTGTTTTTCAGTCGATCAGGCGCTACGATAATCATTAAAGCGGACGCTACCGCCAACACCGCTACGCCGGTCCATACTTGTTTTCTCCATTTCGCATCGGTCCGTAAACCGATCATCCTCCAAGCGAGCAACGCAAAAGCAAAACCTAGAGGCGCGTTCTGAATTTTCGAGGTCGCTACCGCCAACGCGGCTACTATGAACAGTGCTAACACCTTACCGGTCGGACTTGGAGAAGAGGCTATTGCCATGATCGAAGCAACCAACAGTAACATGGCAATCAAAGCAAACGGCTCTCCGAAAAAGGATTGAAAAAACGCCAAATAGCCGATATCTCCGAATATGAAAATCAAACTAAGCGCTAACAGGATCGATAGGATTAACGTATTTCTTCGGCTAGCGGCTTCCGGCGTATGCCTAACGAGCAGAGTAATCGCCCACACGTACAAGACGGAATAACAAGCCCCGAGTATCCGAATATCGAATACTTCTCCGTTAAAGACTCTCCCGATCCATCCGGCAACGGCCACAAGAACGACGTGCGTAGAGATGTAACCGCCTAACGTATAGCCGCCGTAACCGAATTTCTGATGCGCATAGTTGAAATATAACTCTTCGTAGGACTGCTGCGGATCAAGCACCGTCAATCCGGTTATGCCGAACACGCGGCCGAAATCGCCGCTATCCGCTAACCCGATAACGGGGGGAATCATAATCAGTACGATAATCAGCACGCTCGCGGCAACGCCGGTTATGATCGCAATGCTTTTACGAATATCCGCGTTGACTGTCCCCTTAAACATTGCCACACCTCTTTACTTCCATTATGGCTTCCTTACTTGAATCGTTCGAAGCTCGGGGTCTCGGGCTCCCTGAATTTGCGCGCCCTCGTATTTCCAGTGCCTCAGTTGCTCTACGATGTCTTCGGTAATAGCTTCGCCAGGATAGAGCACGGGTATGCCCGGCGGGTAGGGAATCACCCATTCTGCGGCTATGAAACCCACGCTGCGGTCTAGTTCTACCGGTTGCGCAGAGACTACCTCTCTTCCGAACAAAGTCGGCTCTGGAACGCTCGTCAGGCCGTCGTTGGCCTTCGGAGTCACCCGACCCGTATTCGTACGAGTATGCTCAGGGAGTTTCCGTTCACGACCCGAGGAGATATTCTTGGCGATATCTAGCAGAGCGGTGCGCAATCCCTCGCCGTCGGCTAACTTGGAACCGATTCCGAAAGCCATCACGACGTAACGCGAGTCCGCCATCTCCGCGATGCAATTTCTTTGTATCAACTCGTCTCTTAACTCGAACCCGCTTAACGTTGCGCCCTCATCGAACAGAACGAGCTTTAACGGATCATACGAAATTCCTTCACTCGCGTACTGATCGTAACCAAGCGCTCTAAAAGGGGTTCGCTCCATCCCTTCCCTTGCCCGCTTCACGCTCTCCAATGCGGAATGGAACGCTTGCGAACCTTGCGCATGAAGCTGCCTGCGAGCCAAATCCAACGTCCCCATAATCGGAAATGACGGACTCGAGCTCTGTACCATCGTCAGCGCTTGTCGTATTTGCTCCCTAGGTAGCCTGTCTCCCTGCATGTGCAGCATAGCTCCCATCGTCATAGCGGACAGCATCTTATGCGTCGACTGCACGCTCAAGTCGGCTCCCGCTTGCAGGGCCGATTGCGGAAAATCCGAATGAAAGCCATAATGAGCGCCATGCGCCTCATCGATGAGAACAGGTATTCCCTTCCTATGAGCAACCGCGACGAGCAGCTTCAAATCCGGGCTCATTCCGTAGTAATTCGGGGCGGATAGAATAACCGCTTTGGCTTCCGAATATCGTTCAACGGTTGCCTGAAGAAGCTCCGTTGCGGGCATCGTAGCCAACCCCGAAGCGTTGTCGATCAGCGGCGGCAGCAAGATTGCTCTAGCTCCCGCTAGCATTAGACCGTGAATAATCGATTTATGTACGTTCCGCTGTACGATAACCAAATCTCCCGGCTGGCATACTCCCAAAATCATAGCGAGGTTGCCCGACGTACTGCCGCCGACAAGAAATCGGGTTTCTTCCGCACCGAAACAATCGGCGGCAAGCGTCTGAGCTTCCAGAAGCGGACCTTCCGGATGGTGAAGATCGTCGGTATCGGACAGCTCCGTCACATCAAGAGCAAGCAGCGGCTCGTAATAGGATGCCGCTAGCCCTTCTCCCCAGTCCGCGCGTTGTTTGTGTCCCGGAACATGAAAGGGATGCACCCGTAACCTCGCATGGGCAGCTAGAGCCTCATATAGGGGTGCCTTGTTTCTATCTATCGTCATATATCGGATGCCCCCTTTCACGTATACTTATGAACGTCCTACGCGTTTCTTCTTCAGCGTCTCCGGAAGCACCATCAATGCCGGGACGAGCATAGGCAATAAAATAAAGCAAAGCACGACTAACCCGACGATAACGGCCGCAGCTAATTCGATTAGCAGTACTAGCCCGGATGGAATCAGCGTGGCGAACGTACCTCCTAGAATGACCATCGCGGAGATAATGACGCCTCCGACGCTTTTTGCCGACTTGACGATCGCTTCGCTCGGAGCAATCTTACCATACTCCTTGAATCTCATCATGAGGAAAATGCTATAGTCTACGCCCACCGCTACGATAACGATGAAGGAGAAGAACGGAACGAAAGAGGATACCCCGTCCGCTCCGATCACGTACTCCGTAACGAGCTTAGAGGCGCTCATTGCCACGTAATAAGAAGCTAATAACGCCAGAACGATATACAACGAAGGCCAGAAAGCACGGATGACGAACAATAAGACGAGGAAGACGCTGACAATGACGATAATGGCGGTTCCGTTAAATGATTTGATCTGTGCCTTATTCATATCGTAAGTGGTCGAACTCGGTCCTGCCGCTCCGAACGTAGAGTTCGAGAGCGAGGTACCTTTAAGTCCGCTAGACAACGTGTCGTTAATTCTCTCTACCGTATCCAGCGCCGCAGGAGAGTATGGATCATCCTTCAGAATCACGATCAACTTCGTAATCTTGCGGTCTTTGGACATAAAGCTGGCTTCGGATTGTTGGAAGTCGGGGCTCGCGAGCACTTCGTCCGGGATAAAGAACTTCTTGGACCCATCTTCCTCCGTTAACCCGCTAGCATAGAAAAAATCGATCGGCGCGGCCTGCGGTTGCGTAACGCTGGAAACGGCAAGTACGCCTTCCACTTGCTTAAGATTGTTGGTTAACTTCTCCACGACGCTCAGAGAATCATTGTTATTCATAGCCTTATCGTTCTCGATAACGACCGTAGTCGGCAATGCTTGGCCGCGGCTGAAATGTTCTCCTACCAGGCTAAAACCTTTCGTAGAAGGATGATCGTTCCCCAGTTCCTTCAGTTGATCGAAGCTGAGTTTCTGCCCGCTGGTCAGCAAGACGGGAATAAGCAGGATCACGATAATGACTGTAGTTAGAACGGGACGTTTAACCGATATTTGCGTAAGCTTCGCCCAGAAACGGCTCTCCTTGTGACCCGTAACCTTCTTGGACGGCCAGAACAGCTTCGTGCCCAGTACTTTCATAAGGAACGGAGTAAGCGTCAGGATCTCAAGCACGAGAACGACCGCCCCTATCGCGACCACGTTGGCGGATTTATAAATTCCGAACTCCGAGAAGGTCAGTCCCGCGAAAGCGATAAATACCGTCAGAATGCTATAAACGATCGTTCTACCCGCTGTTTTATAAGAAGTGATAATGGCATCGTCGATGGAACTGCCGTTCGCAAGCTCCTCCTTAAAGCGGTTGAACAAGAGAATATTATAGTCGGTGCCTATCCCGAACAAAATAAGAACAAGCAGCATCTGCGTCACGCTCGTGATCGGGAAGTCGAGCTTATCGATTACCTGTGCCGCGATTCCCATAGAGACGAGATAGGATACCCCTACGGCCGCTAAAGATACGAAAGGGATCACGACGGAACGGAACATGAGAATCAATACGACCAGGATGAAAATAACGGTCAGCGCCGCGCTTTTCTCCACCCCTTCGGTAGATGCTTTAATGTAATCGTTCTGAATGAAGTCCTCGCCGCTTAAGTAGTACTCCACCTTCACGTCGGTAAGTATGTTGCCTATCTCTTTCTGAATGTCGTCGACGCTGCGTCCGTTCTTCTCTAGAATAAAGCTGGCCATCAGAGTCGTCCCGTCCGGAGAGACGAGCGAAGACTTCGCGGCCGGTATCGTAATCGGGTCGATGAATTGGCTGAGTCCCAGATTTTCCTGTTGTTCTCTTAAGCTTAGAATACCGGATTCAATCTGCTTCATATCCTCTTCGGACAACTTGTTCTCATTGAAGAAGATCAGAATGTTATTCATTCCCTGCGTTTCGTTCATCTTGCTGAGCAGTTGGCTGGCAACCTTGGACGGGCTATCTTGCGGCAGCGGATCTTGGCCTCTTTGATGCAGGATTTCGTTGACGTTCGGTTGAAATACGGTTAGCAAAACAGTCGCGACTAACCAGACGACCAGTATCGTCCAGCGCCATTTAATAATCGTTTTCATGATAGCGGCTCCTTTTTTCTACAGCTTCTTAAATAAACTCGTAATTCCCTCGGAGTAGACGAACAGATATTGGTCGACCAGATTCTGCAGAATATCTCCTTCTTCGTTATCCCTAAGGATCAGGCAGAGCCCTTCTACGATCGACGAAGCAAGCATTTGTACAAGGGCGTTTTCATTAACGGCAAGAGAACCCTGGTCATGTTTTATCTTGAAGACGACCCTCTCGAGGATGAAGAAGGTTAGCTCAACCAATTCCGACTTCGCGCTCTCGTACTTGGATCCCGCGCTATGGGTGAGCAAGATCATTAATGGTCCGCTATACGTCTTGAATAGCTTCACGATCGTATTTTCTATTTTGCTAAAATAGCCTGGAGCGTCCGGGGGTTCGTTCAAACAGCCGAAAATAACATCCTGACGGATAACCGAAATATACTCGGTGTATTGCTCGTAGACGGGCTGAACGATCGCATCGAACAAATGTTCCTTGCTCGCGTAATACCGATAAATATTGCCGCTAGTCACTCCTGCGGATTGAGCGATCCGACGCATGGAAGCCTTCATGTAGCCCTCGCGTCTGAATTCCTGTAATGCCGACTTTAGAATGTTGTTTCGGATTTCGTCTTTAAGAATTTGCAATAGTAATCACCTGTTCATTATTAGATCCTGTTAGCATTATAAGGGTTTTGGATTGCCGGCGCAAATGTGTCAGAACGTCAATATGTTTTCCGAACGACAAAAAAAGCCGAACAGACATTTATCTGCTCGACCGCATCCTATTAAACGTGAAATCGGACCCATAATTGCTTCAGTTGCTTAACAAAAAAAGGATATCTCTCATCTTCCACATTCGTATTCACCATTTCGGACTCGCATGATGTACATATAAATTCCGTTACGACGGTTATGCCTTCCTCTTTGGGTTGGCCGCATACGATGCAGGTATTCGCTTCCTTCTCTTCCATGAACAACCCTGCCCTTCCCTATTGTTGCATCTATTATGTCCGAATTCTATGAAAATATACGCATTCATAGTAAGAAATCTATACTAAACATAACAATAAGTTCAACAATATCCGATAGTAATGAACAGAAACCGTTTTGTGCAAGGGAGGAACCGTAAGGATGGCCAGTCCGTCAGAGATGCGCGAAGCAACCTTCTATAATTATAAGCTCATTCGTAAAATAGCTCTACGTCCGGAGAGTAAGTATAGTTACATGTCTACCGCGCTGCTCGTACTAACCGCTTTGTATTTCATATACGGTTGGATCGGGTTGGTTTATTCCGCCGTAGGCGTCATTCTTATGCTGATCGTTCATGCCATCGTCTTACGGATAACGATTCGCCGCGTAGACGAATTATCCGAGAAAAAATGGACGTTCCGCAGAGATTGGCCGTGGATCGGTCCGCTACCCATTATGGATACGCAATTAAACTTGTTCCGACGTCTTCATTTTCATCTCATCCTAGTGGGGAGCTGCGTAGCGGGAATATTCTATCCCTGGGCTCATTCCTCGCTTGTCATCGCGATGGTTTACTGGCACTTCTGGTTGCTAACGCCCCGATTGCGACTGCTTGTGTCGCTGTGGCGCGAAAGCGGAGACGGAGTCGTGCGTCTGGAATCTAAAGAAGTTTCTTATTATCACCAGTAAGATCTCTGGTCTAGGGGAGATGTACTTTGTGCTGAGGGAGTAACACTTATATTCGGCGCACTAGGGGCATTGACACACACATTGGGCACTAAAACGCACTGAAAGTACCTTATCTTCGCCAGAGTTGGGGATTCGAACACTCGTAGAGCACTGAGAGTACCTTATCTTCGCCAGAGTTGGGGACCGAGCACTTGTAGCGCACTGAGAGTACCTTATCTTCATCAGAGATGGGGGATCGCACACTTCCAGCGCACTGAGAGTATCTTATCTTCGTCGTGGCTGGGGATCGGACACCGTTGTAACACAACTATTCCCTCTAACATACTTAACATACGCAAAAAGCACCCGGTTAAGGGTGCTTTTCTTGTTCTCCGGCCTGGCAACGTCCTACTCTCCCAGGACCCTGCGGTCCAAGTACCATTGGCGCTGGAGGGCTTAACGGTCGTGTTCGGGATGGGTACGCGTGGAACCCCTCCGCCATTATTACCAGACCGGATCTTAAACTCAAGGCTTGCGCCTTGAAAACTGGATGCGAAGTAAAGCGATCAGAAGAAGGTGAGTATCATTTGTCTTGCTAGCATCATTCGTGACGACTAAAGTCGCACGAGTTCGTTTAGGATAAGCCCTCGACCGATTAGTACCCGTCAGCTCCACACATTGCTGCGCTTCCACCCCGAGCCTATCAACCTGGTGTTCTTCCAGGGGTCTTACGAATTGGGAAATCTCATCTTGAGGCAGGCTTCGCGCTTAGATGCTTTCAGCGCTTATCCCTTCCGCACTTGGCTACCCAGCGGTGCTCCTGGCGGAACAACTGGTACACCAGCGGTGCGTCCATCCCGGTCCTCTCGTACTAAGGACAGCCCCTCTCAAATTTCCTACGCCCGCGACAGATAGGGACCGAACTGTCTCACGACGTTCTGAACCCAGCTCGCGTACCGCTTTAATGGGCGAACAGCCCAACCCTTGGGACCTACTTCAGCCCCAGGATGCGATGAGCCGACATCGAGGTGCCAAACCTCCCCGTCGATGTGGACTCTTGGGGGAGATAAGCCTGTTATCCCCAGGGTAGCTTTTATCCGTTGAGCGATGGCCCTTCCATTCGGTACCACCGGATCACTAAGTCCGACTTTCGTCCCTGCTCGACTTGTAGGTCTCGCAGTCAAGCTCCCTTATGCCTTTGCACTCTGCGCGCGATTTCCAACCGCGCTGAGGGAACCTTAGAGCGCCTCCGTTACTTTTTAGGAGGCGACCGCCCCAGTCAAACTGTCCGCCTGACACGGTCCCTCTACCCGGTAAGGGTAGTAGGTTAGAACTCCGATACGATCAGGGTGGTATCCCAACGGCGCCTCCACAGAAGCTTGCGCTCCTGCTTCATAGGCTCCCACCTATCCTGTACAGACCGTACCAAAGTTCAATATCAAGCTACAGTAAAGCTCCATGGGGTCTTTCCGTCACGTCGCGGGTAACCTGCATCTTCACAGGTACTAAAATTTCACCGGATCTCTCGTTGAGACAGCGCCCAAGTCGTTACGCCATTCGTGCGGGTCAGAATTTACCTGACAAGGAATTTCGCTACCTTAGGACCGTTATAGTTACGGCCGCCGTTTACTGGGGCTTCAATTCATAGCTTCGGGTTGCCCCTAACCACTCCTCTTAACCTTCCAGCACCGGGCAGGCGTCAGCCCGTATACTTCGCCTTACGGCTTCGCACAGACCTGTGTTTTTGCTAAACAGTCGCTTGGGCCTCTTCACTGCGGCCCCCTCGTGCTATTCACACTACCGGGGCACCCCTTCTCCCGAAGTTACGGGGTCATTTTGCCGAGTTCCTTAACGAGAGTTCTTCCGCGCGCCTTAGAATTCTCATCTCGCCCACCTGTGTCGGTTTGCGGTACGGGCACCTTCTCCTGGCTAGAGGCTTTTCTTGGCAGCGTGGGTACATGACCTTCGGTACTATGATTTTCCCTCCCCATCACAGCTTGAGGTATTAGTGTGCGGATTTGCCTACA